>NZ_JAUSVX010000018.1 GCF_030814995.1 Labrys wisconsinensis
ACCGACTTGCCCGAGCCGGTGGTGCCGGCCACGAGCAGGTGCGGCATCTTCTCCAATTGGGCGATCACCGGCTCGCCGCCGATGGTCTTGCCCAGAGCCAGGGCGAGCTTGAACTTCGACTTCTCGAAATCCTGGGAGGCGATCAGCTCGCGGAAATACACCATCTCGCGCTTGGCATTGGGCAACTCGATGCCGATGACGTTGCGCCCGGGCACCACGGCGACGCGGGCCGAGAGAGCCGACATCGAACGGGCGATGTCGTCGGCGAGGCCGATCACCCGCGAGGACTTGATCCCCGGCGCCGGCTCCAGCTCGTACAGCGTCACCACCGGGCCGGGCCGCACATGGATGATCTCGCCGCGGATGCCGAAATCCTCCAGCACGCTCTCCAAGAGCCGTGCATTCTGCTCCAACGCCTCCGTCGAGACCACCGCGCCGACCTGCTTGCGCGGCTCGGCCAGCAGCGAGATCGGCGGAAACTCCCAGCGGTCGTGGCCGAGCAGGTCGGGCTGGCGCTCCAGCTCGGCCCGGCGGCCGGGCTTGGGCGGAGCGGCGGGCATCGAGACGCGGCTCGTCGCCGGGGCGGGCGTCTCGCGCTCGGCCGCCTCGGCGGCGCTCATCAGCCGGCGGGCGGGCGCGGCCGGCGACGCCGGCCGGCGCGTCGGCTCGGCGGCGAAGGGCGGCGCATCCGGCTCGTCCATGTCGGGCGGCAGGTCGAAATCCGGTTCGTCGAGGGCGACGGCCTGGTTGGGACGGCGCGCATCCGGGCGCGGCGTGGTGCGGGGCGCCAGCGTCGGCTCGCGCCGGCCCGGCGGCGCGTCGACCAGGTAGTCGGACGGCTCGATGCGGGCCAGCACGTCGCCGATGCCGATGCGCCGGCCGTCCTCGCGCGCCCCGGCGCGCTCGCGGCGCGGGCGGCGGCGGGTCAGGGCGTGCTTGAGGGTGAGCACCCAGTGCATGAGCGCACCGAGGGAGACGGCGCGCCGTTCCTCCTCGTCGTCCTCCTCATAGGCCGGCAGGCGCGGCTCGCCACGCATGCGGATCGGCATCTGCGGCGCTCGCTGCTCCGGCCGCGGCCGGTGGCAGAAGAAGCCCGAGGCGACGACCAGCGCCGCCATCATGCCGGCGCCGAGCGCCAGGGTGAGCAGGCTCTGGCCGAACCCGGCGCCGCGGGTGAAGAACAGGATGGCGGGAACGCCGAAGACCCAGTCGCCGACGACGCCGCCAAGGCCGGTCGGCAGCGGCCAGCGCTGCGTCACGGGGAAGCCGGCGGCAAAGCCCGCGGCGAGGGCCGAGCCGAGGATCCAGGTCGAGAGCCGCAGCTTCTCCGAATCGACCAGCTTGTGGGCGAGCAGGCGCCAGCCCCAGAAGGCGAGCGGCAGCAGCACCGCGACGGCGCCGAGGCCGAAGAGCTGCATCATGATGTCGGCGACCGCCGCGCCCGGCGCGCCGAGCCAGTTGCGCACCGGCCCGGCGGTGGCGTGGTTGAGGCTGGGATCCTGGACCGACCAGGTGGAGAGGGCGATGGCGGTGAGGCCCGCCAGCGCCAGCAGCGCCATGCCGCCGAGCTCGGTGAGGCGGCGCGCCAGCATGCCGCGCACCTCGTCTGGCAGGGAATAGCTCCGGGAGAAGCCGCGTCTGGTGGTCCGCATCACCGAGCCTCGAAACAGGGGGCCCGGCGCCAACCCAACGCCACGCCACCAAACCTGGCCCGAGACTAGGCAGCCGCGGTTAAGGGGCGGTTTATGGTTGAGCGCTCGTTAAAGCCGCGATCGGCCGGGCCGGCTCCGACGGCCGGAGCAGGCCGGCCAGCGATGCGCCGGGAGCGGCGCGCTTGCACGGCCGCCACACGGCGAGGCGGGCGCGCAGGTCGGCGATCAGCCAGCGTCCGGCGCGGCCGAGCCGGTCGTCGCCGCGGCGCACCGCGTGCAGGGCCAGCACGAAGCCTTCGCTCTCGGGGATGACGAGGGGGCGCAGCCGGCCGGCGTCGATATGCTCCTCGACCAGGTGGATCGGCATGTGGCACCAGCCGAAGCCGGCCAGGAGGAAGTCGAGCCGGGTGGTGAGGTCGGCGAAGCGCCAGACCCGCGGGGAGTAGATGTGGCCGCGCAGGTTCGGCGTCAGCGACGAGCGGTCGGTGAGGATGAGCTGCGTGTGGCGCTCCAGCGCGGCGCGGCCGACCGGCCCGGGCTCCTGCGCCAGGGGATGGCCGGCGGCGACCACGGGCACCATGGCGATGTGGGTGAGCAGGTCGGCTTCGAGGTCCTCGGCGCCGGTGGCGAGGATGGTGTAGATCGCCAGCCGCACCATGCCGTCGCGCAGGCGCTGCTCCGGCGCGCCGAGGCCCTCGGTGAACAGGGCCACCGGCAGGCCGGGGAAGGTCTGCTGCAGCGCCTTGAGGCTCGCGGTCAGCACCTCGCTGGGAAAGACCGCGTCGACCGCCAGGGTCAGCTCCGGCTCCACCCCGTCGGCGATGGCCTCGGCCCGGTGGCGCAGGGCGGCGGCGCGGCGCAGCACCTGGCGCGCCTCCTCGACCATGGCCAGGCCGGCTTCGGTGACCACAGGCGTCTTGCCCGACCGGTCGAACAGGACAAGGCTGAGCGTCTCCTCCAGGGTCTGCACCGTCTGGCTGATGGCGGACTGGACGCGGCCGAGCCGGCGCGCCGCGCCGGAGAAGCTGCCGGTCTCGACCACGGCGACCAGCACCTTGAGCTGGGTGAGTGTCAGAGCATCTATCATCTCGCCCGATAGTTCATATCATTATTTGTCCAATTGCAATGATGAATGTTGCACCGCACATCATGGGCGACATCCCATATGGAGATCCGCCATGACCATTGCCGTCCGCAACGCGACCGCCGACGCCGGCAAGCTCGACGACAAGCTGGAGTCTCGGGCCCTCGACCAGCTCTTCCGCGAAGCCCGCACCCATAATGGCTGGCTCGACGTCGCGGTGCCCGACGCGCTGCTCGCCGAGGCCGTCGACCTTGCCAAGCTCGGGCCGACCGCGGCGAATTCCTCGCCGCTGCGCATCGTCTTCGTCCGCAGCCCCGAAGCCAAGCAGCGGCTGAAGCCCACCCTCGCCCCCGGCAATGTCGACAAGACCATGGCGGCGCCGGTGACGGCGATCCTGGCCTATGACCGCAAGTTCTACGAGCATCTGCCGAGACTGTTCCCGCATGCCGACGCGCGGTCCTGGTTCGCCGGCAACGAGGCCTTTGCCGACGACAGCGCCTATCGCAACGGCACGCTGCAGGCCGCCTATTTCATCCTGGCACTCCGTGCCGTCGGCCTCGACGCCGGTCCGATGGGGGGCTTCGACGCCGCCAAGGTCGACGCCGAGTTCTTCCCGGGCGGCCAGGTGAAGTCGAACATCCTGGTCAATATCGGCTATGGCGACGCGTCCAAGCTCTACCCGCGCAGCCCGCGCTTCGCCTTCGAGGAAATCGCCTCGATCGTCTGAGGCGGCTCAGGCCGCCATCGCCCCGTCGTCGTCGAGCTTGCTGATCAGGCGTTCGATGACGCGGGCGTTGACGTCGCTCTGGGCGGCGAGGTCGACCATCTCGCGGGCGACCACGGTGAAGCCGAGCCCGTGCTCGCCGGCGCGCACCGCCTCCAGCCGGGCGTTGAGCGCGAGCAGGCGCAGCGTCTTCAGCGTCTTCATGATCTCGCCGGTGGCGCTGGCGATCTCGCGCGCCGCCTGGGCCCGGCCGCCGATATCGGCCTGGCTCTTCACGTCGAGGATGACGCCGTCGAGATAGGCGGTCTCGCCGGTGGCGGGATCGTGGTAGGCGCCGCCGGTCTCGAAGATCGGCCGCCATTCTCCGCTCCTGGCCTTCAGCCGGTAATGGATGCGCCAGCGCTGCCCCGTGGCAAGCGCCTCGGTCACCGCCTTGTCGACCTTCGCCTGGTCGTCGGGATGGGTGATGGCGGTGAAGGACTGCCGGGTCGAGATGAACCAGTCCGCGTCATAGCCCAGCGTCGGGGTGAAGCCCGACGACAGGTGCAGCATGGTGAAGTCCTTGTCGTTGAGGCAGCGGTAGAAGAAGCCGTCGATCTTGTCGGCGATGCTGCCGACGAGGCTCTGCGTATGGTCGACTTCGGCCACCATCCCATCGATTCCCAAACGTTTGCGACACTTCGGCACAGGTTAGGACATTAACCCTAACGCTGGGTTAAGCGACAGGAATGCCACGCCGGCCGGGGAAGCGCACGCGGCCCGCGGCGCCGCTTGCCGCCCGGGCGCGCCGGGTACATTGTGCGCTGCGATGCTCATTCCGCTCTACGACGACAATCCGGTCCGCCGTATCTCGCACGCCTACGTCAACTGGGCGCTGATCGCGGTCAATGTCTTCGTCTATGCGATCTTCCAGTCCGGCCACGTGCTCGGCGTCAAGCTCGCCGACGCCACCTCGATCTCCTTCGGCATGATCCCGGTGGTGCTGTTCCACCAGATGGACCTGCCGGCCGAATATGTGGTGATCCCGCAATGGCTGACGCCGGTGACCTCGTCCTTCCTGCACGGGTCCTGGATGCACCTGGCCGGCAACATGCTGTTCCTGTGGGTGTTCGGCGACAATGTCGAGGACGATCTCGGGCATGTCCGCTACTTCGTGTTCTACATCGCCTGCGCCGCGCTGGCGGCCCTGGCCCATGCCTATATGCAGCCGCATTCGACCAGCCCGCTGATCGGCGCCTCGGGCGCGGTGTCGGGCGTCGTCGCCGCCTATGCCCTGCTGCATCCGAGGGTGAAGATCTGGGTGCTGGTGCTGTTCCGCATTCCCTTGAAGATGCGGGCGATGTGGGCGATCGGCGTTTGGGTGCTGTTCCAGGCGGCCAACGCCTATTTCGCCGGGCCCGACGACGAGACCGCCTGGTATGCCCATCTCGGCGGCCTCGTCTCCGGCGCCGTGCTGACGCTCCTGCTCAAGCGCGCCGACGCCCCGCTCTTCGACCGCGGCGAGGCGCTGATCATGGAGGCCCCGCCGTCGGACGGCGAGCCGCCCCCGTGAGGCCGGCCGAGGGCCGGTTTCGGCGCCGGACCGGTTGAAAAATCGATGGGGGAACACTAGGGTCCCCGCCGCCATCGGACGCCGGACAGTGCGATCGCGACGCGGCGTGTCGGTTCGCCGCTAGCAGACGATCCGCAAGCCCCCTATCCGGTCGCCCAGCTGTTTTTCACCCGACATGGCCTGTCGCCCTGGAGGAAGTCCATGAAAGTCCTGGTGCCCGTGAAGCGGGTGGTCGACTACAACGTGAAGATCCGGGTGAAGGCTGATGGCTCCGGGGTTGACCTCGCCAACGTGAAGATGTCGATGAACCCGTTCGACGAGATCGGGGTCGAGGAGGCGCTGCGCCTGCGCGAGGCGGGCAAGGCGAGCGAGGTTGTGGTGGTGTCGATCGGGCCGGCGCAGGCGGCCGAGACGCTGCGCACGGGCCTGGCGATGGGGGCCGACCGCGGCATCCTGGTCAAGACCGACGCCACGGTGGAGCCGCTGGCGGTGGCCAAGATCCTCAAGGCGGTGGTGGAGAAGGAAGCGCCCGGGCTGGTGATCCTGGGCAAGCAGGCGATCGACGACGACATGAACGCCACCGGCCAGATGCTGGCGGCGCTGCTGGGCTGGCCGCAGGGCACCTTCGCCAGCAAGGTCGAGGTGCTGGACGGCGCCCTCGACGTGACCCGCGAGGTCGACGGCGGCCTGCAGACGGTGTCGCTGACGCTGCCGGCGATCGTGACGACGGACCTTCGCCTCAACGAGCCGCGCTATGCCTCGCTGCCCAACATCATGAAGGCGAAGAAGAAGCCGATCGACGAGACCTCGCCGGAGGCGCTCGGCGTCGACGCGGCGCCGCGCCTGACGGTTCTGAAGACGGTGGAGCCGCCGGCGCGCCAGGCCGGCAAGAAGGTCGGCTCGGTGGCCGAGCTGGTCGAGAAGCTCAAGACCGAAGCCGGCGTGATCTGAGGCAGGGAAAGGGAAGACCGACATGACCACGCTTCTCGTCGCCGAACAGGACAACGGCACCCTCAAGGACGTGACCGCCAAGGCGCTGACCGCGGCCCGGGCGATCGGCAGCGACGTGCATGTGCTCGTCGTCGGCGCAGGCGCCGCCAAGGCGGCCGAAGCCGCCGCCCGGCTGGAGGGCGTCGCCAAGGTGCTGACATCGGACGATGCGGCCACCGCCCATCGCCTGGCCGAGCCGACGGCCGCCCTGATCGTCTCCCTCGCCGGCAATTACGACGCGATCCTCGCCCCCTCGACCGCGGCCTGGAAGAACGTGCTGCCGCGCGTGGCGGCGCTGCTCGACGTCATGCAGATCTCCGACATCATCGCCGTCGTCGCGCCCGACACGTTCGAGCGGCCGATCTATGCCGGCAACGCGGTGCAGACCGTGCGCTCCAGCGACGCCAGGAAGGTGATCACCGTGCGCACCGCCTCCTTCGCCGCCACGGGCGAGGGCGGCTCGGCCCCGATCGAGGCGGCGGCGGCCGCGGCCGATCCGGGCCTGTCCAGCTTCAAGGGCGAGGCGCTGGCCAAGTCCGAGCGGCCGGAGCTGGCCTCGGCCAAGATCATCATCTCCGGCGGCCGGGCGATGCAGAACCGCGAGAACTTCACCACCTATATCGAGCCGGTGGCCGACAAGCTCGGCGCGGCGATGGGCGCCTCGCGCGCCGCGGTGGATGCGGGCTACGCCCCGAACGACTGGCAGGTCGGCCAGACCGGCAAGGTCGTCGCCCCGGACCTCTACATCGCCGTCGGCATTTCCGGCGCCATCCAGCACCTGGCCGGCATGAAGGATTCGAAGGTCATCGTCGCCATCAACAAGGACGAGGAGGCGCCGATCTTCCAGGTCGCCGACTACGGCCTCGTCGCCGACCTCTATCAGGCTCTCCCCGAGCTCAAGGCCGAGCTGGAGAAGCTCGGCAAGTGAAAGCGGGGCGAGGCGCTGCGCATGGTCTCGCCGGCCGGGCGGTGCAGCGCTTCGTCGCTGCGCCTTGACGGCGGGTTGCGTCGAGGCCACTTCATCCTTTAAAGTCCGTCAGATGCTTTATCGGTTTTCATGATGCCCATGCCGGCGACGATCCGTTTCGACCACGCCCCCGAAGCCCCGCGCGGCGACACGCAGCGGACGGGGTGCCCGTTCCACGATGTGCGCTCGATGCTGCGTGATGTCGGCCTGCGGCCGACCCGCCAGCGCTTGGCGCTCGGCTGGCTGCTGTTCCAGAAGGGCGACCGGCACATCACCGCCGAAATCCTGCACGACGAGGCCACCCGCGCCCGCGTGCCGGTGTCGCTGGCCACCGTCTACAACACCCTGCACCAGTTCACCGAGGTCGGGCTGCTGCGCGAGTTCGCGGTCGACGGCTCCAAGACCTATTTCGACACCAATGTCGACGAGCACCATCATTACTTCGTCGAAGGCGACAACCAGGTGCTCGACATCCCCGGCGACCTCACCATGGCGGCCATGCCGGCAGTGCCGGAGGGCTACGAGATCAGCCGCGTCGACGTGATCGTGCGCCTGCGCAAGAAATAGGCGCCGCTCCTCTCCTCCGATCCCGGGCTGTCGCTGACGGATGCCGGCCGGCTGCATGTGCGCCCGGCGTGTCAGACCCGCATCGCCTCGGGCAATTCGAGCAGTGCCGTGCGCAGCCGCGCCTGCAGCAGGCGAGCATCGCGGCGGCGATGGGCGATGAACCAGGTCTCGAACCGCGTCGCCGGCATGGGCGCGGCGAACAGGAAGCCCTGGGCGCTGGCGCATTGGTGGTCGCGCAGGAAGCTGTGCTCGATCTTGGTCTCCACCCCCTCGGCCACCACCTCGAGCCCGAGGCCGCGCGCCATGGCGAGCACGGTGCGCACCAGCACGCGACATTCCGGCGTGTCGCCGTCGATGCCGCTGACGAAGGAGCGGTCGATCTTCAGGACGTCGAAGGGCAGGCGCGTCAGGACGGACAGGCTGGAATAACCGGTGCCGAAATCGTCCATGGCGAAGCGCACGCCCGCCGCCCTGAGCGGCGCCATCTGGCCGGCGACGCTGGCGGGATCCGACATGGCGATGGATTCGGTGATCTCCAGCTCCAGCTGTGACGGCGCCGCGCCGCTGTCGGCCAGGATCTGCAGCACCAGGGCCGGAAAATCCTCGCGCTGGAACTGGGCGCGGGAGACGTTGACGGAAAGGCGCGGGTTGAGGCCGCGGCTGGCCCAGAGCGCGGCCTGGGCGCAGACCCGTCTCAGCACGAAGGTGCCGATATCGACGATCAGGCCGGATTCCTCGGCCAGCGGGATGAACTCGGCCGGCGTCACCACGCCGCGTGTCGGATGGTTCCAGCGGATCAGCGCCTCGGCGCCGATGCCGCGCCCGTCGGAGCAGGCGACCTGCGGCTGGAAATAGACTTCCAGCTCGCCGCGCGCCGTTGCCTGCCGCAGATCGGATTCGAGCACGAGGTGGCGATAGGCCCGCTCGTCGAGATCCGGCGAGAAGAAGCGATAGGCGGCACCGCCGGTGAGCTTGGCCGCATCCAGAGCGACACCGGCATTCTGGGTCAGGGTCTTGAAGTCGCCGGCATCCGTCGGCGCCAGGGCGACGCCGACGCTGGCCTTCAGCTCCAGCGCATGGCCGTCGAGATCGAAATCGGCCTCGAAGGCACGCAGGATCCGGCGCAGCACCGGCTCGAGGCCGTGCTCGCCGAGCGGGCCGGCGACCATCACGCCGAACTCGTCGGCGGACAGGCGCGCCAGCGCGGTCTCGTAGGTCGCGCCGGACTTGCGCATCGCATCCTCGCGCCATTCCTCCAGCAGGATGGCGAGGCGGTCGGCCACCTCGCGCAGCACGAGGTCGCCATGGTCGGGCCCGAGCGCGTCGTTGACGCGCTTGAAACGGTCGAGATCGACCACCGCCAGCGCCACGCGGTCACCCGCCTCCCTCAGCCCGCCGACCGCCGCGGTGACACGCTGCTCCAGCCGCTCACGGTTGGGCAGGCCGGTGAGCTGGTCGACGAAGGTGAGCGAGCGGATGGCGGCGGCGGATTCCGACAGGCTCTCCACCATGGAGGAGACGGAGCGGCTGAGCTCGGCGATCTCGTCCTCGCCGGTGATCTCGATCGTGGTGGAGAGATCGCCAGCGGCGATGCGGCGCGTCGATTCGGTGAGCCGCCGGATCGGCATGGTGGCGCGATGGGCGGCCAGCGCCGTCACCGGCAGGACCAGCAGCAGGAACAGGGCGACGACGATCAGGTTATGCCGGATCATCTCTTCCACGGCCGCGTGCATCGGCGCCAACGTCACGCCGAAGCGCAGGCCGCCGACGATCCTGCCGTCGAGCTCGACCGGCTCGGCGACGTCGAGGACGCTGCCGTCGTCGCTGATCCGGGTCGCGCGGTCCCGCAAGGCTGCGTCGAGGAGATCGTCCCGCGGGGCCGCGGATGGGGTGACCGCGGCGGCTCCGTCCGTGACGACGCGGCGGTCGCGGTCGAGCAGCCGGGCATAGACGATATCGGAGCGGGAGACGAAATTGCGCATCGTCGCCGCCAGCTCGGGCAGGCGCCCATCCGCCAGATCCTGCGCCGCCAGGTCGGCGCCGAAGCGGCCGAGATAGACGGCGTGGCGCTCGAGCTCCTGGCGGATCGCCAGGTTCGACTGCACGATGTTGTAGCAGACGAATTCGACGGCGAAGGCGAGGATCAGCGCGGCGAGAAACAGCGTGTAGCGCACGGAGAGCCGTGCATGCCAGCGCCGGAAAGTCCTGATCACACCCATGCAACGCCTCGCCGACGCCCGCGTCGACGCGCCGCCCGATCGCGCATCGCCTGGCCGAGGACGCTCCCGCCCCCGGCAAGACGCACCTCCGCGTCTCCAGGGGTAAGGGGGAATGATTACCGGATGTCTAAGAGACCGTGTTTTCTGCCGCGGATGCGGAGCGGGAGGCCAGGGCGGCGCTGAGGCCGGCCCGGTCGAGGCCGCCGAGGACGAGACAGGCGCCGAGGAAGACCGCAAGGCCGCCGCCGCACAGGGCCGCGAGGGCGGCCAGCCGCAGCCAGGCGGGCACGCCGGTGCCGGTCCACGGCTCGAGCACGGGCACCAGGCCGGCGAGGGCCACCGCCATGACGAGGCCGGCGGCGAGAATGCGCGGCAGCCGGCGGCAGGCGGCGGCATCGAGCCTGAGCCAGCCCCGACGCCAGGCGGCCCAGGCCAGGAGAGCGGCATTGAGCCAGCCCGAGGCGGCGGCCGCAGCGGCGATGCCGACCTGGTGCAGGCTGGGAAACAGCGCCACCGACAGGCCGATATCCGCCGCGACCCCCGCAAGGGCCACCAGGAAGGGCAGGCGCATGCGCGTGCGGGCGAAGAACAGCGGCTGCAGGAGCCGGGCGGCGACGAAGGCGGGCAGCCCCGCCGCGAAGCCGGCGAGAGCGGCGGCCGTGGCGGCGCTGTCGCCGGGGCCGAAGGCGCCGCGCTCGAACAGCACGGCGACGATCGGCGTCGCCGCCACCATCAGCGCCAGCGCCGCCGGCAGGCTGAGGACGGCGGCGAACTCGGCCGCCCGGCTGAGGGCATGGCGCTCGCCCGCGGCGTCGCCGGCGGCGCTGTGACGGACGATGTCCGGCAGCAGCGCGACGCCGATCGCCACCGCCACGATGCCGAGCGGCAGCTGATAGACACGGTCGGCATAATAGAGCCAGGCGACCGCGCCGGGCTCGGGCGAGGCCACGACCAGGCCGACGAAGGCGTTGACCTGGGTGATGCCGGCGGCGGCGACGCCCGGCAGGGCGAGGACCAGGAAGCGCCGCACGGCCGGCGTCAGCCGCGGGCGGCGCAGGGTGAGGCCAAGCCCGGCCCGGCGCAGCGCCATGAGCACGAGGCCGCATTGGGCGAGGCCCCCGATCAGCACGGCCCAGGCCAGGACCCGCGCGGCGGCCTCCTGCCCGGTCCAGCCCAGATGCGGCGCGGCCAGCAGCGCCGCGATGGTGACGACGTTGATCAGCGCCGGCGCATAGGCCGAGGCGGTGAAGCGGCCATGGACGTTGAGCACGGCCGAGGCGACCACCATCAGCGCCGTGGCGAGGCAATAGGGGAAGGTGATGCGCGACAGGGCGACGGCGAGCTCGACCGAGCCGCCGTCGCGGGCAAAGCCGGGCGCGACCAACGCCACCAGGAGCGGCATGGCGAGGAGCGCCAGCGCGGTCACCAGGAGGAAGCCGGCGGCGACGGCGGCGAAGACCTCCTCGGCGAAGAGCCTGCCCTCGCCGCGCGCCGCCGCCTCGCCGTGCAGCGGCACGAAGGCGGTGTTGAAGGCGCCCTCGGCAAAGAGGCGGCGCAGCAGGCCGGGGATGCGGAAGGCGACGACGAAGGCGTCGGCCGCCGGACCGGCGCCGAGCGCCGCCGCGACCATGACGTCCCGCACGAAGCCGAGCACGCGCGAGGCGAGGGTGGCGAGGCCGAGATTGGCGGCATTGCGCGCGAAGGACATGCGGTTTCTATGCTATGGCGAAACGGGGGGTGGCAGCGATACCTGGATACAGCGGATTCCTGCGCCGGCCTCCCGGGCGCGGACCGCCGATCCGGCATCGCCGCCGGTGCCGTCGTCCAACCTCGCAACGCTCGAGAGCTTCATGACCGATATCCGTTTCGACGTCCTCGCCATCGGCAATGCCATCGTCGACGTGTTCGCCCGCACCGAGGACGATTTTCTGGTCCGCGAGGGGCTGGCCAAGGGCGCGATGATCCTCACGAGCGAGGAACGCGCCGAGCATCTCTACGCCGCCATGGGCCAGAGCGTCGAGATCTCCGGCGGCTCGGCGGCCAACACCGTGGTCGGCGTCGCCTCGCTCGGCGGGCGCGGCGCCTATTTCGGCAAGGTCAAGGCCGACGAGACCGGCCGCATCTTCACCCGGGACCTCAGGGCGCAGGGCGTGCACTACCAAACGGTGCCGCTCGAGCACGGCCCGGCCACGGCGCGCAGCTTCATCTTCATCACGCCCGACGGCGAGCGGACGATGAACACCTATCTCGGCGCCACCCATCGGCTCGGCCCGGCCGACATCGAGGAGGAGGTGGTGCGGGCGGCCGCCATCACCTACATGGAAGGCTATCTGTGGGATCCGCAGGACGCCAAGGACGCCTTCCTCAAGGCGGCCGGCATCGCCCACGCGGCCGGGCGGCGGGTGGCGATCACCCTGTCGGATTCCTTCTGCGTCGACCGGTTCCGGGCCGAGTTCCTGCACCTGATGCGCTCGGGCGCGGTCGACACCATCTTCGCCAACGAGCAGGAGCTGCGCTCGCTCTACGAGACCGCCGACATCGACACCGCCCTGCGCCTGGTGCGCGAGGACGTGCGGCTGGCGGTCGTCACCCGCTCGGAGCGGGGGGCTGTCGCCATCGAGAGCGGCGTGGAGACCGCGGTGCCGGCCTTCCCGATCGGCCGGCTGGTCGACACGACGGGCGCCGGCGACCTCTTCGCCTCGGGCTTCCTGTTCGGTCTCGCCTCGGGCCTGCCGCACGAGCGCTCGCTGCGGCTCGGCGCCCTCGCCGCGGCGGAGGTGATCCAGCATGTCGGGGCGCGGCCGGAAGCCTCGCTCAAGGCGCTGGCGCAGGAGCACGGGTTGCTGTGACCCTGAGCGGGGCGGGCTCGAACCCACGGGGAAAGGCGGCGAGATCGTCGACGAGCGGCCCCGGGCCGCGCCCTTCGACCGATGCGGCGACGCGCAGATGGGTGGCCGCGGCGCGGGCATAGGGCAGCCCGCGCTCGAGCTCGTGCCAGATCGCCCGCGCCGGAGCCCGCAGCTCGGGCGCGGCGACGGCCCGCAGCGTGTGCAGCCACAGCGCCAGCCTAGCCGCCTCCCCCGTTCGCCCCTGCCGCGTCAGCGCGGCGATCTGCCGCTGCAGGACGGCGCAGAGCTGCGGCTCCCGGCGCAGCGCCGCGGCGGGATCCAGCAGGTCCCAGCGCGGGGCCAGCCGGTTGCGGATGTCGGCGACCAGAGCGATGAAGAAGCCGAGATCCCGCCCGCTGAGGCCCTGCAGCTCGCGATGAAAGGCGAGCATCTCGGCTCGCTGGGGGCGCAGCGCCGCCTTCGACAGGAGCTCGGAAAACCAGGCGAGGACGGTCATGAGGTGGCGCAGCGGACCTCGAGGGCTCGCACACTAAACCGCGCATTCCTGAGCAAAGGCTGAATCATGCGGCCTCCGCGCCGCGCGGGGCGGCGGCCGGAGCCGCGCCGCGCACCGCCTGCAGCAGGATCTCGGCGAGGCGGGTGGCGGCCGGCCCCGGCTCGGCCTCGGCACGGTGCAGGACGAGGCCGAGCCTCGGCAGCGGCGGCAGGCCGCCCTCCCCCGGCGTCAAGGCCCGCACGCTCGCAGGCAGGCCGACGGGCGTGCGGACGGTGATGCCGAGCCCGGCGGCGGCCGCAGCCCAGAGCCCGGCCAGGCTCGGGCTGACGAAGGCGAGGCGCCAGGCGATGCCGGCGCGGTCCAACGCCGCCGTGGCGGCGGCCCTGAGCTGGCACGGCGCCTCCAGGGCGGCCAGCGGCAGCGCCTCGGCGCCCGCGGGCAGCGGCCCGCTGCCCTCCGCCGGCCCGATCCAGCGCATCGGCAGATCGAGCACCGGCTCGCAATGCGGGGTCGGCAGGCCGGTGCTCCAGGCGAGGGCGAGATCGAGCCGGCCCGCCGTCACCCGTTCGACCAGCTCGGCATTGCGCACCACGCGCGCCTCGATACGCACCCGCGGATGGGCGCGGGCGAAACGGCCGAGTACGGCCGGCAGCAGGCTCTCGCCGAAATCCTCCTGCAGGCCGAGGCGCACCCAGCCTTCCAACTCGATGCCGCGGAGCGCGGCGGCCGCCTCGTCGTTGAGATCGAGCAGGCGTCGGGCATAGGCGAGCATGGTCTCGCCCGCCTCGGTCAGCGCCAGGCCGCGCCCGGCCTTGCGGAACACCGCCGTCCCCGCCTGCTCCTCCAGCTTCTTGAGCTGGGCGCTCACCGCCGAGGTCGAGCGGCCGAGCCGGTCCGCCGCCTTGGCGAAGCTGCCGAGCTCCATGCCGGTGACGAAGCTGCGCAGGACGTCGAGATCGAAAGTGACCCGTGGCATCGTATCGTCCTGATTTTCAGGATATATTGTTAAAAACTTCCTGATTTTCGGGACGAAGATGCCGTGCCATAGATTGGCCGTCAAGGGCGCCGCCACTGTCGCGGGGCCGCAGAAGGAGCCGTCTCCATGCCGTTCACCCGCATCTCCCTGCTGCGGGGCAAGAGCCCCGCCTATCTCGAGGCGATTTCCAACAGCCTGCATCAGGCCCTGGTCGACGACTTCGACGTGCCGGCCGCCGACCGGTTCCAGGCCTTCCACCAGCACGAGCCGGGCGAGCTCGTGTTCGACCGCCACTATCTCGGCGGTCCGCGTTCCGACGATTTCGTGCTGTTCGCCGTCACCGCCGGCCGGCCGCGCTCGACCGAGGTGAAGCAGGCCTTCTACAAGCGCCTGGTGGCGCTGCTGGCGCAATCGCCCGGCATCCGCCCCGAGGACGTGATGGTGATCATCACCACCACCAGCCGCGACGAATGGTCCTTCGCCAATGGCGGGGCCCAGATGATCGAGGCGCAGCCATGAGCGGGGGTGTCGTCGCTTGCCCGGCCGCGATGACCGGCAAAGCGGACCGCGCTGCGACGATCGACAAGGTCGATCGCGCGGGGACGATCGGCAGAGCCGATCGCGCGGGGATGATCATCCGCCGGGCCGGTGCGGGCGTCCGCCGCGCGCCCGACGGCATCGCCTCCGGCCCGTTCTGGGTGGAGATGCTGCTGGAGAGCGCCGTCGAGGGCGAGAACACCGCCATGCGGGCGACGCTGGATCCGGGCGTCGTCACCCATTGGCACAGCCATCCGCGTGGACAGATCCTGATCGTGCTTTCCGGCGTCGGCCTCGCCCAGCGTGACGGCGGCGCGGTGGCGGAGATCCGCGCCGGCGACTGCGTCTGGTTCGCCGCCGACGAGCGCCACTGGCATGGCGCGGCGCCGGAAAGCCCCTTCTCCTATGTCAGCATCCAGGCCGTGCAGGGCGGCACCGCCGTGCACTGGATGGAGCCGGTCGCCGAGAGAGACCCGTCATGATTGCGATGCAGTACAGCTTCACCCTGCCCGCCGACTACGACATGGCGATCGTCGAACGGCGCATCGTCGAGAAGGGGCCGATGCTCGACGGCTTTCCGGGCCTCGCCTTCAAGGCCTATCTCAGCGCCAGGGCCGGAGACGCCGGCAGCCGCGAGAACCTCTATGCTCCCTTCTATCTCTGGGAGAAGGACGAGGGCCTCAGCGACTTCCTCACCGGCGAGGGCTTCGTCGGCCTGACCCGGTCCTTCGGCTGGCCGACGGTGCGAACCTGGATCGCCTGGCAGGCGAGCCTGTCGGGGCACCTCGCCGAGGCCGCCTTCGCCACGCGCGAGATCCTGGCGACCGAGCCCCACGCCCCGCTCGGTGCCATCCGGCGCAGCGAGAGCGCGGCAGCCGCTGCCGACGTCGAGAGCGGCGGCGCGCTCGCCGCGGTCGCCGGCTTCGAGCCGACGACCTGGACGCGCGTGCGCTTCCGACTCTGGCGCGACAAGCCGGAGGGCGGCCGGGACGTGCAGGTCTACGGCGTGGGCCACATGTCGCTGGGCGCCTGAGCTCCGGAAGGTCACCATGCGCCCGGCCGCCGGAGGCGGGCGGCGCTCACAGCATGCTGGGCAGCACCCGGTCCGGCGGCCGATGGCCGTCCATGAAGGCGCGGATGTTGACGACCACCTTCTCGCCCATGTCGATGCGGCCCTCGATGGTGGCCGAGCCCATGTGCGGCAGCAGCACCACGCGGTTGTTCTTGGCGAGCTTGACCAGGCGCGGATTGACCGCCGGCTCGTGCTCGAACACGTCGAGGCCGGCGCCGGCGATCTCGCCGGCATCGAGCATCTTGGCCAGCGCCGTCTCGTCGATCACCTCGCCGCGCGCCGTGTTGACGATCACCGCATCCTTGCGGATCAGCTTCAGCCGGCGCGCCGAGAGCAGGTGATAGGTGGCGGGCGTGTGCGGACAATTGACCGAGATGATGTCCATGCGCGCCAGCATCTGGTCGAGCGAATCCCAGTAGGTCGCCTCCAGCTCCGCCTCGATCGCCGGGTCGACATGGCGGCGATTGTGATAGTGCACCTGCAGGCCGAAGGCTTTGGCGCGCCGGGCCACGGCCTGGCCGATGCGGCCCATGCCGATGATGCCCAGACGCTTGCCCCAGATACGGCGGCCCAGCATCCAGGTCGGCGACCAGCCCGGCCAGGCGTTGTTGCCCTCCGGGATGACCCGCGCCCCCTCGGGGACGCGGCGCGCCACGGCCAGGATCAGCCCCATGGTCATGTCGGCGGTATCCTCCGTCAGCACGCCGGGCGTGTTGGTGACGGTGATCTTGCGGGCGGTCGCCGCCTCGACGTCGATATTGTCGACGCCGTTGCCGAAATTGGCGATCAGCTTGAGACTGTCGCCGGCCGCCTCGATCAGCTCCCGATCGATACGATCGGTGACGGTGGGCACCAGCACGTCGGCGGTCTTCACCGCCTCCGCGAGCGCCTCGCGCGACATCTTCTCGTCGGTGAGGTTGAGCCTGGCGTTGAAGAGCTCGCGCATGCGCGTCTCGATGGTGTCGGGCAGGCGTCGCGTCACCACCACGAGCGGCTTTTTCCTGACCGTCATCCCTGTACCCCCGCGGACTTTAAGACCACGTTCACCCCGTTGGCGGAGATTAGCCGGATATCGCCTCGCGCCGCTCCCTGTCTAGCAGAGCCGGCGTGACTGCCAAAGGGCTGCGCCGGATCGCGTCTGCGGGCCGGCTGGCAGCGGTCAAGGAAAGTGCCATGTCGCGTCGCGTGCCGCGTTTGAGTCTCCTGGCCCGCCTGGGATTGGGCGGCATGGTCGGCGCGGCCATCCTCGTGGCCGGCATCACCATCCACCAGCGCTGGCGGCACGGGGCCACGGAGCTCCCGGCGGGACCCGCGACCGTGGCCGCGCCGGCACCCGTCGCGACGCAGCCCCGCGGCATCGACATGATCGGGCGCATGCTCGCCGGCAAGGGCCAGGACAAGGGCGCCGACAAGCGGCTCGCCGACGTGACCGGCTCGATCGCGCCGCCCCAGGCGCCGAAGCCGGCGCTCGGTCCGGTGACCGGCCTGCCGATCCCGCGCTTCGTCAGCCTCAAGACCGACCGGGTGAACGTGCGCCAGGGACCGACCCGCGACCAGAGCGTCGCCTTCATCTTCCAGCGCGCCGGCCTGCCGATCGAGGTCACCGCCGAGTTCGAGAACTGGCGCCGCATCCGCGATTCGGAGGGCGCGGAAGGCTGGGTGCTGCAGAACCTGGTCTCCGGCCGGCGCACCGCCCTCGTCTCGCCCTGGTCCAAGGAGCCGTCGCTGACGCTGCACCGGCACGCCGACGCCGCCAGCCCGACGGTGGCGCGGCTGCAGCCCGGCGTGCTCGGCTCGATCAAGACCTGCGACGGAGAATGGTGCCACATCCGGGGCGAGGGCTTCGACGGCTGGATCGAGCAGAACCGGCTGTGGGGCGCCTATCCCGGCGAAGAGGTGGATTGACGCCCCGCCCGGCCGGGGGCACCGTCGCACCCTGTCGCGGCAAGACCCCATGGATCGCATCCGCCTGACTGTCAGCGGCATCGCCTCGATCGAGGAGGCCCGCCTCGCCATCGCCGCCGGTGCCGACGCGGTGGCGCTCGCGCCAGGCCTTGCCGGCCCCGCGGACACGGCGCGGGCGCGCATCGCCGCGGCCGTGCCGCCGCCCGTCGCCGTGATCCTGCCCGTGGCCGCCTGGACCGCCGGCGCCGTGGCAGCGCAGGCCGACCTCAGCGGTGCGGGCACGGTCCAGGTCGAGCATCCCATCGATCCGGAGGACTATCCCGGCATGCGCCGCATCCTGCGCGGCCGCCGCTTCATCCAGCGCCTGCCGATGGCGGAGCCGGAGGGGGCCGCCCACACCTATGGCGGCCTGGCCGAAGCGCTGCTGCTCGATGCCGGCACCGACGCCGGGCGCGACTGGGCGGCCGCGCGCCGCATCGCCGCGGCGTCCCCGCTGTTCCTGGCCGGCTTCGCCGACCCTGCCGCCATCGCCGCGGCCGTGGCGGCCGTGCGGCCCTGGGGCATCGACGCCGGCGCGGCGCTGCGCCGCTCCGGCCGTCTCGACCCCGACCGGCTCGCGGCCGTGGCCGCGATGCTTCAGGCAGCGGGCAGGGCACCCGCCGCCTGAAGCGCCGTCCTATTGCTGCTGCTGCTGGGTCGGCGGCTGGAGCTGCTGACCGTTGACGCTGACCGAGCCGTCCTTGGCCATCTCGATCTTCCAGAGCGCCTTGCCGCCGTCGCCCGGCTTGGCCAGGGCCTTGGCCATGCCCAGCATCATCAGCGCCTGCTGCTTGTTGGGATCCTGATCGGTCGAGGTCTGCAGGTCGGCCATCGTCTTGTCGAGGCCGTCGGCGGTGACGGTGGCGCTGACCTCGGGCGGCTGCGGCAGGATGGTCGCGCCGCCTTCGAGCGCCAGGGTCAGGGACGGAGCGGTGACGCCGCCGGGCTTCAGGGTCAGCTTCAGCGGGCCGTTGACGAAGTAGCCGGCGAGCTGGTCCTGCACGTCCTTGGGCCAGGGCTCCTTGCCGCCGACGTCGAGCTTGTCGACGGCCAGACGCGACACCGCCTCGAGGTCGGGACCGGAGAGGCGCATCGAGACGTCGAGCGCCGACGGCAGGGCCGGCTTGGCCCAGGCCGGGACGAGGCCCTCCGGCAGCTGCAGGCCGTCCACCTTGATGCCGAGATCGTAATAGGCGTCCTTGCTGGCGCCGGAAAGGCCCAGGGTCTCGGTGAAGGCCGCGGCCTTGAACGCGCCCATCGGCGTCTCCACCGCCACGTCCTTGAAGCTGATGGTGCCGCCGATGCCGTTCCACAGCGGCAGGGCGGCGAGCAGGCGCGCCTTCAGGTCCGCCTGGGCGGCGGCGGCCTTGTCCTTGCCCGGATTGGCGGCGAAGAAGGCGAGGATCTCCAGCAGGCTCTTCTGCCGGGCGCTGTCGATGTCCATGTCGAGGGCGACCTCGCCCGTCTTTATGGTCACCGTCACCGGCGCCTCGCCCGACTTGATCGTGACGGTCTCGGCGAAGCCGGCGCTGACCTGATGGATCTTGGCGGTGACGGCGCCATCGGCGGCGCTGGCGCCCTGCAGCGTCATCGTGGTCGCGCCCTGCTCGCCCTGGGCATCGCCCTCGGGCGAATGGGAGGCGAAGGTGACCTTGTCGACCTTGCCCTCGCCGCTGGTGAAGGCCGCGAGCTTGGCGTCGAACGTGCCCTCGAAATGATAGTTCTCGGCGGCGATCTCGACGGTCTCCTCGCCGCCTTCCTTGTGCTGGACCAGCTTGAAGGCCGGGAAGCTGTCGGCGGTGACCGTCCAGGTGCCGTCGTCCTTGGGCGTGGCCTCGAAGGCGAAGGGCTGGACCGAGACGTCGACCTTGCCGTCGGCGGGCGTCATGCCGGCGACGATCTTGGGCAGGTCGATGGTGACGGTGTAGGCGTCGGTCCCCGGCGCCACGCTGACGATCTTCTGGTCGATGGCCGGCTGGCCGACATAGGTGGCGAAGGCAGCGGCCAGCTCCTTGGCCCCGTCTTCGGAGATCGTCTGCGCCCCTGCGGGCGAGGCCGCCAGCATCAGGGACAGGATCAGGGCTCGTCTGGTCGCCGTTCGCATCTCGGTCTCCGACTTGGCTATGCGCGACGGGACGTCGCGGCGCGGGAAATTCCCACGCCCGTTTCGCCGCGGCAATCGAAAAGATCGGTCCACCGCCGCCAGCGTTCCCACGGAAACAACCGGTCAGGCCGCCGCCGTCGCCCCGTGGCCGCGATGCACCTCGACCGTGACATGAGACAGGCCCTCGATGCCGACGAGGCGCTCCTTGTAGGCGTCGGGCTCGCGCGGATGATCGGAGACGATGGCCGCGGCGGTGAGGATCACCACGGCCCAGGTCCGGCGCTCGTGCCCCTCGCCGAGGAAGACGTGACCGTGGGTCCGCGACGCGATGGAATGGCTGTGCATCGGTGCCTCTCTCGTGCGGGGCACGCTGGTCCGCGGACGCGCCTCACCACCAGGGGCCGCGCGGGCCGTAATAGGGACCGGGCCCGTAGAACCAGGGATCGTCGAGCGCAGACCGGACCTCGGCCCGGCGTGCCATGTCGATCTGCTGCAGGCATCTGGCGAAGGCGTCGGTGCCGCGGCGGAAGCCGTAGGAGGTGCATCGCGTCTCGTCATTGGCGCGGATCTGTTCGGGCGTGATCACCGTGCAGGCACTCACGAGGAACAACCCGAGGGCGCACATCATGGCCTTGAGCATCGTCACCATCGTCCCTGCCGTATCCGCCCCCCTTTGATAGCACGGCAAAGCCGATGCGGCATCCGCATGGCGCGAGCCGTGCCGGCAACCCGTCGGCCGCCGCGGCTCTCGCGGCGCGACAAGGCTTGCGAGCGCCACCGGGGATCGGTTGGCACGGCGGATGCTTCCTTGCTATCGTCCTGAAGGGGCTGCAGGTGAAAGGGGGCTGGAATGAACGGGAAATATGGCGAGCTTGTGCGGCAATTGCGCCGCCGTGCCGAAAGCTATGCCAACGCGGTCGACGGCAACTTCCTGGTCTATGATGCCGTGGCCGTCGCGCTCGACCTGGCTGCCGCCGATGCGATCGAGCGGCTGTGCAGGGACGTTGAGGAGAGCGAGGAAGCCGCCCGCTTGTGAGCGGCGGGACCGTCGTCGATCCCCTGTGATCGAGGTCGACGCGGGGTCGCAGGTGGACGCCCCGGCGGATTCGGCCGGGGCCGGTCGGAACGCGACGGCGTTCACATGTGCGGCTTCCCGCGCGTCCCGAGGTCGGAAGGAATGCAGTTCCCCTGCTGATCGGGCAGGTCGGCGAGGGCCGCATCGACCAGGGCCCGCATGGCCGGCCACATGGTCGCGATGGCGTCGGCGACGCCCTCGACCGGCATCCCGCCGGGTATGTCGGCGAGCTCGACGGCGATGCGTGCGGCCTGAAGGGCCAGACGCCTGTCCTCGGGGTCTGCGGCGGGAATCGCCGCAACCGCCGCGCAGGCGACCATGTACGGCGTCGGTTCGCGCATCGCCGCGATGGCGACACGGGCATCCTCGATGCACGCCTCCCACGGCCTCGGCTCCACGTTCTGCACGGCCAGCGCCCTCGCCACGCGCTCGATCATCCTCACGGTGCACCCCCCCGAGGCCCAGGCAAAGGAGGGCGCCGCCGCGGCCGGCATGTGCCCCGGCCATGGCGGATGGACGGGCCGCTCACGCAGCGGCCATGGTCGTCGGCACCGACGACTCCCGGTCCGGCGATGCCGTCGCACGCATCGCAGACGTCCCCTGCCTCTACGGCATCGTCGGTGATCATCCAGCCCCACTGCAGAAAAGTTGCGAGCAGTTCGCCTTCCAAATGCTTTAACGATAGCAATATCCGTACCAGGCGCCCGGCAAATGCGCACGGCGGGCAGGACAGCAGCGCCGCCGCCGGGCCGTCAGCCTTGCAAAGCCTCACCTGCCTTCTTCGGAGGCAGGTCAGGTGATGTGCGTTGCAAGCTCCGTCGCCAAACGTTGCGCCAGGCTGCAAATTCTCGGTGCGCTTTCCAGGCGCCAGATCTGTGCGGCGTCGCTGGAGTGGCCGGCAAGCAGGGGCCCCATCACGAAGAGGCCGGGCGATGCCTCCAGAGCGCTCGTCACTTCGATCCCGGCCCCTGCCGCATTGACGCGCGCGAGATCGTCCTGCCCGAGCAGGTTGCGCAGCAAGGGGTGCGACGGCCGGGTGAGCGGCTCCGAGCCGGAGCAGTCGACCACGACCGCGGCGTCGAGGGACAACGTCTCGGCCTCTTGACGGATCATCACCGTGAAGCCCGGCCTGGAGGTCGGGGAGCACGCCACGGACGTCGCCCGGCCGCGCATGATGCGCAGCTTTCCCCGGGCCATCAGCCCCTTCGCCGCGGCGGCATATTCGGGAGGCGTATGACGCCGCAACCGCGTGAACGCCTTGCCGTAGCGCTCGACGAACAAGCGCTTCTCGCGCACCGTCAGCCCGGCGAAGACACGGCCGAAGGCCTCGACGATCGGAGCAGCATAGTCCAGGGAGGCGTATCCGGCACGCCGGGCTGCCTCGACGTCCGCCGTCACGACCGCCATGAGATGGTCCGCCGTGAGTTCGGCCGCATCGGAGCCGAGCTGCCGGAGACGCTGTGCAACGAATGCCGTCTCGTGAGGCGACGGCTCGCCGTCGGGGAGAAAGCCGCTCGGCGAGATCACCACGATCTCGTCGAGCGCCGCCGACAGGCCGGACATGTGCCGGAGCGTGTAGACGGCCTCCATGGCCGCAGCGTTGCCCCCGACGATCACCGCCCGCTTCGACGCGGCCTGCTCCAGCCGTGCATCCGCAGCCACTGTCTCGAGGCTCGGGCCGTCGCGGCAGACATTGGCGACAAATCCGGGAAGGCCAGCCAGGTGCGGGGCGAGGCTCGACGGCAGGCTGCCCACGCCGAGCAGGACGCGGCCGGCGTGGATCACCCGTCCGTCGCGCAGGCCCAGGCGGAATGCGCCGCTGCCGTCCCGGGTGAGCAGCACGGCTTCTCCGGTCAGGAGGTCGACGTCAGCTGAGGCGTGCCGTCGGGCATCGTCGATGCTCGCGTGCAGGCGCTCCCGGACGAAGAGGCCGAAGATGCGTCGTGGCAGATGGAGCGGACGGTACGCGGCCGGATCCTCGCGCGCCCGCGACAGAGCCCTGTCGTTCGCCGCGAGCCATGCCACGACGCCCCCGTCGGGATCGTCCTGGAGCATGCCGAGCCACCGCGCCCGCTGATCGGCCACCCAGCCTCCAAATCCATGGACATCCATGGTCTGGACGGTCTCGTTCAGGAGAACCCTGGGATGGGCAAAGCGCCCATAGGGCAGGCCGACGCCGAAGTCGCCATCCCGATCCAGCATCGCCACACGCCGGAGCGCGCCGTCCCGCTCCCCCGTCCCCTGCGCGCCGAGCCGCTCGAGCAGGGAGACGAGGGTGAAGCTGCAGGAGAGGCCACCGCCGATGCAGACAAGGTCATACATGGAGGCTTCCGGGGCTGCTGGCCAGGACCCGAATCGGGCGGGCGAGCCCGCTCGCCAGGCCAAGCCGGGTCGATTGGAGGCGACATCTCATCGGCGATGGTCGCGGACGATCGACGCGATCGTCTCCACGACATACCCGACATCCTCACGGCTCAGGCCCGGGAAGATCGGCAAGGACAGGATGCGCTCATAGGCCCTCGCCGCGTTGGGCAGGTCCTCCGGCTGACAGCCGAACGTATCCCGGTAGTATGAATGCAGGTGCAGCGGCATGAAATGGACGCTGCTGCCGACGCCCTTCGCCTCGAGGAGATCGATGAAGGCGTCGCGCCCGACTCGCAGCTGATCGAGCTCCAGTTGAATCACGTAGAGATGCCAGGACGAGCGCACGTCGGCGCCGGGCCTCGGCGTCCTGATCGCCTCGAGGTCCCGCAGACCTTCCGTATAGGCATCGGCCCATCGCGCCCGGGCATCCCGGAACGCATCGCACCTCTCCAGCTGGCGGATGCCGATCGAGGCCGCGAGATCCGTCATGTTCGCCTTGTAGCCCGGAGCCTTTATGTCGTACCGCCAGCTGCGGCGAACGCCCGTCTGGGTCGTGCCGCTTCGGTCGATCCCGTTGTGCGCCATGAGGCGCACCCGCTTGGCGAGGTCGGGATCCCGGGTCGCGACCATCCCGCCTTCTCCGGTCGTGACCGTCTTGTTGGCATAGAACGAGAAGCAGGTGGCGTCCCCGATCGTCCCGATGTTTCGCCCGCCATATTGCGCCGGCAGGGCGTGGGCCGCGTCGTCGACCACCGCAAGGCGATGCCGACGCGCCAGTTCGAGGATCCGATCCATCCGGCAGGGATGCCCGCCGTGGTGCATGGGAACGACGACCTTCGCGCGGGGCGTCAGCCGCCGTTCCAGATCGGCGGGATCGATGTCGAGGGAATCGGGCAGGCAGTCGACGAATACCGGCCGGGCGCCCAGATGAATCACCACGGCCGCCACCGAAGCGAAGGTCATGGTGGGCACGAGGACCTCGTCGCCGGGCCCCACGCCCAATGCCTCGAGGGCCAGGTGCAGCGCCGCCGTGGCCGAGCTCACCGCGACGGCATGATCGACCTCGACATATCGGGCGAAGGCGAGCTCGAACTCCTGGACCCTCGGCCCGGTGGTCAGCCAGCCCGACGACAGCGTCTGGCGCACCGCTTCGACTTCCGCGTCGCCGATGCTGGGTCGGAAATAGGGGATGGTTCGCGGCGCAGCATTGCCGGTCGGGCTCGACGGGCCGCTTCGCCGATCTTCGCTCCTCAGCATCGGGGCCTCCGGGCAGTCAAGCCGCCTTGGAATTGAAGTCAGCCGGTTCGGGGACGGTCGAGACCTCGGGCTGCCGCGCCGTCGCCGGTCGATCCGCCATCCCGTACACATCCATGAACTGGTCGACGATCCCGCCGATGTCGAACATCCGGTGCACGTAGTCCTGGCCATGCCTGGCCGCCGCTTCCGCCCAATCCGGATTGTCCAGGATCCACAGCACCTTCTCGGCATAGTCCTGCGCCGAGTCTCCCGGAACGAGCAGGGCGCTCTCCCCGACGGCGACGATTTCGGAAATGCCCCCGACATCCGTCGCGACGCTCGGCACGCCGAAGTGCTGCGCCTCGATGATGACGTTCGGCGTGCCCTCGCGGCTCGAGGTGAGCAGCATGACATTCATGATGCGATACCAGTCTCCGACCTCCGAGACGCGGCCGGGCAGGTGGAACCTGCCGGAAAGGCCGTTCCGGGCCGCGAGGTCGGCGATCGCGGCGCTGAGGGGACCATCGCCGATGATGACGAAATGCGCCTGCGGACACGCGGCGCCGACGAGCCGGGCCGTCTCGAACCAGACCTCGGGCCGCTTCACGGCGACCATGCGAAACGCGCCTCCGATGACCGGCGCGTCCTGCGGAATGCCCAGGCTTCGACGCAAGGCCGCGTTGCGTCCGCCATTCGCGCCGAGCTTGCCGAAGTCGACGGCGTTGCGGATGACCATGAAGCGGCTCGGATCGGGCCACGAGGTCCAGACCTGGTCGGTCCGGCTGCATTCGGTCGAGTTGTTCAGCACGAGGAGGCCCGAGCGCTCGAGCAGGCAGCGGATCACATGGCGCATGGGCCGGATCTGCGTCTCGACCTGGCGCTCGCTGTAGCCCCAGTGGTCCGGCGACAGGGAGCCGCGCCGAATCAGGAACCGGGGCACGCCGACGATGAAGCAGGCCAGAACGGCGCCGGGGAGATCCTGCCAGACATGCACGATCTCCGGCCGATGATCGAAAAGCAGCCGGCACAGCCGGACGACATCCTCGCGGAGCGTGATGGGAAGCAGATCGATCGCCTGCTGGAGGCGCGGGCGGCCGCGAAGCTCGGGCAAGGCCTGCGCGACGTCCGAGCGATCGTGCCAGCCGCGCCCGTACACCGTCAGGTCCAATCCCATCTCGCGCACGACCGGCAGGAAGAAATCGTCGCCCTGGCGCATGTGGGTCGAGCGCACGAACAGCGATATCTTCGCCAACCGGGTGTCCCGGATCATCCTGCGCAGGAGCGTGATGCTCTGGCGCTCTCCCCCTCCCTGTCCGAGGCACCGCGAGACCATCGCCATCTCTCGCGGGCGTGCGGCATAGGCCACCGGCGCGCGCGAACATTCCTCGACGATGACGTCGACGAGACTTTCCGGATAGGTGATCGGGCCCGGCGATGTGTCGCACGCCGCCGAAACCTTCGAGACGATCTCCAGGCGCCGCTGATAATATCGGTCCGTCTGCAGCAGCTCCGGCGGCATCTGCCGCGATGCGTCGAGCGCCTCGGCGAACAGGTGGTAGCTCGCGAACAGCACCGCCTTCTCCGCGTGGAGATCCAGCGCCAGCTCCGCCGGCAGACGGGGGTGGCCGAGTCCTTCATCGAAATGGGCCAGCGCCGCGGACCGGTCGGCGCGCGCCAAGGCGATGCTGCCCAGGATCCAGGAGACGAAGCCGCCCGGCGCGTTGCGGGCCGCAACTGTCGAGCCGAGATGCTCGAGCACGCTCGAAGGCCCCTGGGCGGAGCTGCGTTGCACCAGGAGCCGCACCATCTCGATCACCCTCCGCAGGTCTCGGGCGGCCAGCGCGGCAAAGGGCGGGGCATCGGACAGGATCTGGGCGAACGTCTCCAGGATGCGATCGGCCTGGCCCACCGCGTCCAGGGCGCGCAACAATCCCAGCCCCAGCGAGAGATTGACGGAGCCGTCGTGCCGGCATGCCTTCCACAGCGATACGGCGTCGTGGAGCCGCACGCATTTTTGCAGCAATGCGACGGCGTCGCTGAAGATATCGGCATCGCGCGGCGCGCTGTTCAGCGCTTCGTTCACGCCGCGCGCCGCGCTCGCGGCATTGGCGAACGCCGCCGCCCGGCCGGCGGCTTCCAGCCAGCTCGTGGCCAGCGCCTTCGCCCGGGCCTGATCCCGCAGGCGCCTCGCCTCCTGATGCGCGGGCTGCAGGGCGAGCAGCCGGTCCGCGCAGACGACGCTCTCCAGGCAACGCTGCGCCCGCCAATGGATGCGCGCCAGCTGCAAGTGGGGCTCGGGCGCATCGGGGGCAAGGCCGGCCAGGCGCTCCCAATAGTCCTTGGCCGATTCATGGTCGCCGGTCTTCATCAGCAGGCGGCCACCGGCGCGCAGCAATCGAATGGAGTCCGGCCGGTCTACGAGAATTTCACGAATCAGCTCGGCCGCGGCACGCGGCTGCTCGGCCCTCAGGGCGAGCGCCTGGGCCTCCTTCTCCTGCCAGGAGGCTGCGGACGGCTTGCCGGCGGCCGGCGTCGAACCTGCGACCCGCCGACGAATCCGCCGGGCGAAGGCCCGCAGCGTTTCCATCCAGCGCGCCGGCGTGCGTGAGCGCCCGTGGACCACGACGTGTCCCGCTGTTCGCGCCCACCCACCTCAGAGGAAACCATGCTGGATCAAACAGCCTATGCCGTCAATCCGGCGGCAGCGAATCGCGGTGGGCGACGTTCGTCACCACACCTCGGCTCGCTGCTCTTCCAGCGACCCGGCGATCATCATGCTGCGGCAGGAATCGCCCGCGGCGATCGACCCGTCACGGAACAGCCCGCGACACGAAAGGAATTTGGTGGAGCCAGGCGGGATCGAACCGCCGACCTCTTGAATGCCATTCAAGCGCTCTCCCAGCTGAGCTATGACCCCACAACGGCAAGGCGGATGGGAGCCGCCTTCCGGATCGTCCGACGTTGCCGCCCGACGGGCCGCTCATCTGTCACAGATCGCGGCGCGGTGCAAGCGGTTCGACGCGAAGTTTTTTGCCGCGCGTCGCGGCCCTCACCGCTCTTCCTCTTCCTCGATGCCGTCGCCGATGAGATCGATGACGTCGTCGCTCTCGTCCTCGTCGGCCTCCAGGAAGGTGTCGTCGTCGGCGGGATGATCGTCCTCGATCTCGATGTCGTCCTCGGTGGTGGTCACCTTGGCCGTATCGCCCTCCTCCTCGACATCCTCCAGGCTGATCAGCTCGACGTCGGCCGCGGTATCGAGCTCTGCCTCCTCGTCGGACTTGACCACCGGACGGACAGCGACCGCCTCGGGCCGCACCCCGCGCAGCAGCGGCGCGGCGATCGTCACCACCTGCCCGGTATAGGGCGAGATGATCGGCGAGCGGTTGAGGTCATAGAACTTGCGCCCTGTCGTCGGACAAACGCGCTTCGTGCCAAGTTCGGGTCTGGCCACGGCAAAAACCTTCGTCGAAAATGAGAACGCTGGGCGCTACAGATAAGAAAGCCCGATGTCAATGGCAATCCCCGGCCGAATGCGCCTGCGGCGCCGGGCGGACGCTTTGTCGCGGGCGGAATCCGCTTTATCGCGGACGACATCGAGGCTTTGTCGCGCACGGCATCCGTGCTAAGCGCCCGCGTCCTCTCCCGGAGCCCGCGTCCCGTGACCGCCGCCGACACCCCCGTCCCGCTCACCGCCCGGCGCTCGCCGGGCCTCAAGGGGCGCGTGCGCGTGCCCGGCGACAAGTCGATCTCGCACCGCTCGCTGATCTTCGGCCTCCTGACCGTCGGCGAGACGGCGATCTCCGGCCTCCTCGAAGGGGCGGACGTGCTGGCGACGGCCGAGGCCTGCCGCAAGCTCGGGGCCAGCGTGACGCGCACCGGCGAAGGCGCCTGGCGCGTCAACGGCGTCGGCGTCGGCGGGCTCGCCGCCCCGGCCTCCGCACTCGACTTCGGCAATGCCGGCACCGGCTCGCGGCTGATGATGGGCGTGGTCGCCGGCCACGGCGTCACCGCCACCTTCGACGGCGACGCTTCGCTGCGCAAGCGACCGATGATGCGAGTGCTCGCGCCGCTCCTGAGCATGGGCGCCGAGATCGTGTCGAGCGCCGAGGGCGGCCGGCTGCCGCTGGTGCTGAAGGGATCGGCCGACCCGGTGCCGATCACCTACGAGACGCCGGTGCCGTCGGCGCAGGTCAAGTCGGCCGTGCTGCTGGCCGGCCTCAATGCGCCCGGCCGCACCACCGTGATCGAGGCCGAGGCGACGCGCGACCACACCGAGCGGATGCTGACCCATTTCGGCGCCTCCGTGAGCGTCGCGCCGCACGGCGCGCACGGCGCCCGCATCGTGCTGGACGGGCGGCCCGACCTGCGGCCCAACCCGGTCGCTGTGCCGGCGGACCCGTCCTCCGCCGCCTTCCCGCTGGTGGCGGCGCTGATCACGCCCGGCTCCGACATCGTGATCGAGGGCGTGATGATGAACCCCTCGCGCACCGGGCTGATCGCCACCCTCCGGGAGATGGGCGGCGACATCGTCGAGCTCGACCGGCGCATCGAGGGTGGCGAGGACGTCGCCGACCTGAGGGTCCGCCACTCCGCCCTCGTCGGCGTCGAGGTGCCGGCGGCGCGGGCGCCGTCGATGATCGACGAATTTCCGGTGCTGGCGGTCGCGGCCGCCTTCGCGCGCGGGACGACGCGGATGAACGGCCTCAAGGAGTTGCGGGTCAAGGAAAGCGACCGGCTCGCCGCCGTCGCCGACGGGCTCAGGGCGAACGGGGTCGAGCACGAGGTCGAGGGCGACGACCTCCTCGTTTCGGGCCTCGGCCGGGCGCCCGGCGGCGGCGTGGTCACGACCCATATGGACCATCGCATCGCCATGGCCTTCCTGGTGATGGGCCTCGCCGCCGACGCCCCGGTCGGCGTCGACGACACCGGCTTCATCGCCACCAGCTTCCCCAGCTTCGTGCCCGTCATGACCGGGCTCGGAGCTTTGTTCGACTGACGGATGCCGAGGGCGGCCCGCCGAAGGACGCCGGGCCGTCGGAGGCAGGCCGGGGAGCGGCGCGGCCGGACTTTTGCCGCCGCGTCGATCACGGTAGACTGTAACGACGTACCTTTGAAACCCTGCTGCGCGAGCGGCCGGCGCTCCCGGCCGCCGCCCATGGCTGCGCCCGCAGCGGGCGCCGGAGACGAGAGGGCCGCGATGGCCGAGCATGTCCTGACCAGCGGCGCCGGGCCGGGCCGACCCGGCCATGGCGAGGCCCGCCCATGATCATCGCCATCGACGGCCCTGCCGCCTCGGGCAAAGGCACGCTCGCCAAGCGCCTGGCGGATCATTTCGGCCTGCCGCATCTCGACACCGGCCTGCTCTACCGCGCCGTCGGGCGGCGCATGCTCGACGAGGGCCTGCGCCTGGAGGATTCGGAGGCCGCAGCCGCCATCGCCGAGGAGCTGGAGGTGGTCGATCTCGACGAGACTCGCCTGCGCGGCGGCGAGATGGGCGAGGCGGCCTCGGTGGTCGCCGCCTATCCCAAGGTGCGCAAGGCGCTGCTTGACCTGCAGCGGCGCTTCGCCCATCAGCGCGGCGGCGCGGTGCTCGACGGGCGCGACATCGGCACGGTGATCGCACCGGGGGCCGAGGCCAAGATCTTCGTCACCGCCACGCCGGAGACGCGGGCCCGCAGGCGCCACGAGGAGCTGCGTCGCCGGGGCGCCGACCTGCCTTTCGAGGACGTGCTCGCCGATATCCGGCGGCGCGACGCCCGCGACGCGGGGCGAGCCGACGCGCCGCTGAAGCCGGCTCCCGACGCCCAGGTGCTCGACACGACGGCCCTCGACATCGAAGCCGCCTTCCAGGCCGCGGTGGTCATCGTCCAGCGGCGCGCTGCCCCTTGATTTCGGCGGCGATGAGGCTGATATGCGCCTGCAAAGGACCACTCCACAGGCGAGTTGATGACGAAGCAGGCAAAGCAGACTTCCGAAGCGTTTGAGACCCAGGCGGCGACCGAGGCGGCCGCGAGCGCCGGCGCGGCAAGCGAGGCGGTGGCCGAGGCGGGCCATGCCGAGGCCGTCGCGGAGCTGGTGAGCAAGCTGGAGGCGGAGCGGACCGAGCTCAAGGAGCGGCTGCTGCGCACGCTGGCCGACATGGAGAACCTGCGCCGGCGCACCGAGCGCGAGGTGGCCGACGCCCGCACCTATGCCATCGCCAAGTTCGCCGGCGACATGCTCGGCGTCGCCGACAACATGGGCCGCGCCATTGCCGCCGTTCCCGCCGAGGCCCGCGAGGGCGACGCAGCGGTGAGGGCGCTGCTCGACGGCGTCGCGCTGACCGAGCGCGACATGCTGCGCGCGCTGGAGAAGCACGGCGTCAGGAAGATCGATCCGAAGGGCGAGAAGTTCGACCCGCATTTCCACCAGGCGGTGGTCGAGATCCCGGACCCGTCCCTGCCGAGCGGCTCGGTGGCGCAGGTGATGCAGGTCGGCTACGTCATCGGCGACCGCGTGCTGCGCCCGGCGATGGTGGGCGTCGCCCGCGGCGGCCCGAAGACGGCTGCCTCCGCGCCTCAACCCGAGGCCGGGGCGTCGGTCGACAAGACGGCGTAGCGGCGTCCGGCGTGACGGCTATGAAAAAGGGCGGCTCACACCGCCCTTTTTGATTTCAAGCGATGCGTGCCGCCTCAGGCAGCCGCGCCCTGGATCCAGCGCGACAGCTCGCCCTTGGGGGCGGCGCCGACCTTCTGGGCCGCGAGCTTGCCGCCCTTGAACACCATCATGGTCGGGATCGAGCGGATGCCGAGCTGGCTGGCGATGCCGGGGTTCTCGTCGACGTTGACCTTGGCGATCTTGATCTTGCCGGCCATCTCGGTGGCGATCTCGTCGAGCGCCGGGGCGATCATCCGGCAGGGACCGCACCACTCGGCCCAGAAATCCACCACGACCGGCTCGGACGACTTCAGCACGTCCTGCTCGAAGGACGCGTCGGTCACCTTGATGGTGTGCTCACCCATGACGAAAACTCCCGACGAGGGGTCGCGAAATCGCGGCCGCTGGAAACTCGTGTCGGCAAAAAGCTAGGAACGGCGCATCCCAGCGTCAAGCCGACGCATGGCAGATCGCGCGATCGTGCACGGCTCGTCCGTCACGTCACCACGATGCGGGCGCCGCCGACGCCGTGGCTGCGGATCAGGTTGAACAGGGTCGCGGCATTGCCCGGCGCGAGGCGGATGCAGCCATGCGAGGCGGGCCGGCCGAGCGCGGCCAGGTCATAGGTGCCGTGCACGGCATAGCCGCCGCGGAAGAACACCGAATGGGGCATGGGCGAGTTGTGGTACTTCTTGGAATAATGCATCGCTGCCAGGTACTTGGCGCCGTAGGTGCCGCGCGGCGTGACGTAGCCGCGGCGGGCCGTCGACACTTTCCACACCGCCTCCACCGTGCCGTCGACGATGACGGTCATGCGCTGCGTGGCGATGTCGACCTTGGCGACGACGCCGGCGGCGGCCGGCGCCGCCTGGACGAGGACAGAAAGGAACAGCGCCCCGAGAAGGGCGACCCAACGCAGATTCACGCCACGCATGACATCCCCCGGTCTGCGGCCCGACATGGCCGATGCGGCACTCCCAATAGCCCGGCTGGAGCCTTGCCGCGGTGCGTTTCCGCACGCCGCTCCCGCCAGGAGCTATGCTGCGCCCGAGGCTGTATTGGCCGCAAGACGATTCCCGTCAAAACTTGGTCACTATTGGGAGGAATCGAGTCGTTAGGGTTTCTCGGTAACGTTGCCGGCCGGCACCGGAGTCGAACGCACTGCCTTCCCCTCGGTCAGATCGCCGCCGCCCGCCGCGGGCATGGTTAAGCCTTTGTGAAGGCGGCGCGCCTAAGCAGGTTATGCCGAACCTGCCCAGGCTCGATCCGCGTCCGCCAGCCCATGGAGCATCCGATGCGCCGCGTCCTGCTCGCCCTCTGCGCCCTCCTCGCCAGCGCCGCCGCGGCACCGGCCCAGGACATCACGCCGCCCGGCTTCAAGCTGCCGCCGCTCGGCCCCGTCACCGCCGCCACGCCCGCCAAGGAGCTGTTCGGCCGCAAGCCGACGCCGGCCGAGCTCGAGACCCGCTCGATCGGCTTCTATGCCAAGGGGTGCCTGGCCGGCGCGGTGGCGCTGCCGGTCAACGGCCAGACCTGGCAGGTGATGCGGCTGTCGCGCAACCGCAACTGGGGCAACCCGGCGATGATCGCCTTCCTCGAGCGTTTCTCGAACGAGGTGCCTGACGTGGCGGGCTGGCCGGGCATCCTGGTCGGCGACATCTCGCAGCCGCGCGGCGGGCCGATGCGGACCGGCCACGCCTCGCACCAGATCGGGCTCGACGCCGACATCTGGCTGACGCCGATGCCGCGGCGCGAGCTCAGCACGGCCGAGCGCGAGACGATGTCGGCCAAGATGATGGTGCGCGGGGACCGGCTCGACGTCTCCAGCGCCTGGACGCCCGGGCACATGGCGGTGATCCGCGCCGCGGCGATGGACCCGCAGGTGCAGCGCATCTTCGTCAACCCCGCGATCAAGAAAGCGCTGTGCCGCGACGCCGCCGGCGACCGCTCCTGGCTGGAGAAGGTCAGGCCGATGTTCGGCCACGACTACCATTTCCACGTCCGGCTCTACTGCCCCAAGGGTGCCACCACCTGCACGCCGCAGGACGAGGTGCCGGGCGGCGAGGGCTGCCGCAAGGAGGATCTGGCCTGGTGGTTCTCCGACGCGGTGCTGCACCCCCGGCCGCCGACCACGCCGGCCAAGCCCAAGCCGCCGCTGGTCATGGCCGACCTGCCGGCCGCCTGCCGCCAGGTGCTGGTCTCGCCCTGAGACACAGCCCCGAGGCGGCCCGCCGCTAGTGGTCGCCCTTCTCGGTCTTGGCCTGGAGATAGTCCGACAACGCCAGCAGCACGCCGGAGACCACGAAGACCATGTGGATGCCGACCAGCCAGTAGAGCTCGCGATCGCTGAGCTTCTCCAGCGACATGAAGCCCTTGAGCACCTGGATCGCCGAGATGAGCACGATCGAGGCCAGCAGCTTCAGCTTGAGGCCGGCGAAATCGACCTTGGTCATCCAGTCCGGCCAGTCGGCATGGCCGGTGGCGTCGATCTTGGAGACGAAGTTCTCGTAGCCGGAGAACACCACGATCAGGATCAGGCTGCCGAGCAAGGCGAGGTCGATCACCGCCAGGGCGCCGAGCACCGTGTCCTCTTCGCTCAGCGACGCCGACGAGGCGACGAAGTGCAGCAGCTCCTGCCCGAACTTGAACAGCACGACGCAGAGCGCCACGACCAGGCCGAGATAGAAGGGCGCCATCAGCCAGCGGGACGCCACCAGGATTCGTTCGATCAGCTTCTCGACCATGTTGTGTTCCTGACACCGGGGAATCGAAGCGACCATATAGGGAAAGGCCGCGCCGCGCGGCAAACCCGCGGATGAGGGATAGCCATGCTCGATCACGTTTCCATCACGGTCGGCAATCTCGCCCGGGCGGAGCGCTTCTACGACGCGGTGTTCGCCGCGCTCGGCGTGCCCAAGGTCGGCCGCGACCAGCGCTGGGCGGGGTATGGCCTGCGCGCCGACGCCGGGCATCCCGGGCGCGCCTACGTCTCGCTGGTCGTCGCGGACCCACCGCCGGCGCCCGACCGGCGGCACTGGGCCTTCAAGGCGCCGTCGCGCGCGGCCGTGGACGCCTTCCACAGCGCCGGCCTCGCCCATGGCGGCGCCGACGACGGCGCGCCGGCCGTGCGGACGGCCTACCATCCGCACTACTATGCGGCCTTCCTCGTCGATCCCGACGGCAACCGCGTCGAGGCGGTCTGCCACGCCGCCGCCGGGACGCCCGCGGCATGAGCGCCCCCTGGACGATTTCGTCCAGGCCGGGCTAGTCTGGCCTCGACCTGAACGGATGCAACGGAGACGCGCCGCATGACCGCTGCCCTGGCCCGCGCGGCCTCGCTCGCCTGCTGGTCGGGGCCGGTCGATCCGCAGCCGCTCGGCGGCGGCATCACCAACACGAATTTCGTCGTCGCCGATCGCGGCCGCACATTCGTGGTGCGGATCGGCGAGGACATCCCGGTCCACCAGATCAGCCGCGCCAACGAGCTCGCCGCCAGCCGGGCGGCGCACGCCGCCGGCCTGTCGCCGGCCGTGGTGCATGCCGAGCCCGGCGCCCTGGTGCTCGATTTCATCGAGGGTCGCACCTTCACGCCGCAGGATGTGCGCGACCCGGCCAACCGCGAGGCGCTGGTGGCGCTGGTGCGCCGGTGCCACCGCGAGATGCCGAAGCATTTCCGCGGGCCGGCGGCGATCTTCTGGGTGTTCCACGTGCTGCGGGACTACGGCCACACCCTGCGCGAGGGGGCCAGCCGGCACCTCGACCTGGTGCCGCGCCTGCTCGCCGAGGCGCAGGCGCTGGAGCGCGGGGTCGGACCGGTCGAGATCGTGTTCGGCCACAACGACCTGCTTCCCGGCAATGTCCTCGACGACGGCCGGCGCCTCTGGCTGGTCGACTGGGACTATGCCGGATTCAACTCGCCGCTGTTCGACCTCGGCGGCCTCGCGTCGAACTCCGAGCTCGAAGCCGCGGCGGCCGAGGCCATCCTCGAGCTCTACCACCAGCGCCCGGTCGACGACGACCTGCGCCGCCGCGCCGCCGCCATGACCGCGGCCTCGCTGCTGCGCGAGACGATGTGGAGCATGGTCTCGGAGATCCATTCGAGGCTCGCCTTCGACTATGCCGCCTATACCGCCGACAATCTCGCGCGCTACCAGGCGGCCTACCGCGCCTTCGCGGCGATGCGCTGAGCCGCCACCCCTCCTGCCGGGATGATCTGCCCATGACCGACCTGCCCTCCTCCGCCAAGATCGTCATCATCGGCGGCGGCATCATCGGCGCCTCCACCGCCTATCATCTGGCGAAGATGGGACTGACCGACGTGCTGCTCCTGGAGCGCGGCCAGCTCACCTCCGGCTCGACCTGGCACGCCGCCGGCCTGGTCGGGCAGCTGCGCACCAGCGCCAACATCACCCAGCTGCTCGGCTATTCCGTCGCGCTCTACGAGAAGCTCGAGGCGGAGACCGGCCTCGCGACCGGCTGGAAGAAGAACGGCGGGCTGCGCCTCGCCTGCAACGCCGAGCGCTGGATCGAGGTGAAGCGCCAGGCGACCACCGCCAAGAGCTTCGGCCTGGAGATGCACCTGCTGACGCCGAAGGAGGCGCAGGACCTGTGGCCGCTGATGCAGGTCGACGACGTGGTCGGCGCCGCCTTCCTGCCGACCGACGGCCAGGCCTCGCCCTCCGACATCGCCCAGTCGCTGGCCAAGGGCGCGCGCATGGGCGGCGTGACGATCCGCGAGGGCGTCACCGTCACCGGCATCGAGGTGGTCGACGGCACAGCCAAGGCCGTGCTGACCGACCAGGGCCGCGTCGCGGCGGACAGCATCGTCATCTGCGCCGGGCAATGGTCGCGCGAGGTCGGGCGCATGGCCGGCGTCAACGTGCCCCTGGTGTCGATGCAGCACCAGTACCTGATCACCGAGCGGATCGAAGGCGTCACCTCGGGCCTGCCGACCCTGCGCGATCCCGACCGCCTGACCTATTGGAAGGAGGAGGTCGGCGGCCTGGTGATGGGCGGCTACGAGCCGAACCCGAAGCCCTGGGCCAATACCGGCGCGACGCAGCCCTTCGCCTTCCAGCTTCTGGAGAACGACCTCGACCATTTCGAGCCGCTGATGGAGCAGGCCATCGGCCGCGTGCCGGCGATGCAGACCGCCGGCATCAAGAGCTTCATCAACGGCCCGGAGAGCTTCACGCCCGACGGCAACTTCATTCTCGGCGCCGCGCCGGAGACCAAGGGCGTCTTCGTCGGCTGCGGCTTCAACGCCTTCGGCATCGCCTCCGGCGGCGGCGCCGGCATGGCGCTGGCCGAATGGGTGGCCAGGGGCGAGCCGCCCTACGACCTGTGGGCGGTCGACATCCGCCGCTTCGGCAAGAACACGCTCGACACCGGCTGGGTGCGGGCGCGCACCATGGAGGCCTATGCCAAGCACTACACCATGGCCTGGCCCTTCGAGGAGCACCAGTCGGGCCGGCCGCTGCGCCGCTCGCCGCTCTACGACCGGCTGAGGGCGCAGGGCGCGGTGTTCGGCGAGAAGCTCGGCTGGGAGCGGCCGAACTGGTTCGCCGCTGCGGGCGAAGAGGCGCGCGACATCTATTCCTATGGCCGCCAGAACTGGTTCGCCGCGGTCGGCCGCGAGCACCAGGCCTGCCGCGAGCGATCCGTGATCTTTGATCAGACATCCTTCGCCAAGTTCGCGGTGACGGGCCGCGACGCGGAGGCGGCGCTGTCCTGGCTCTGCGCCAACGACGTCGCCAGGAAGCCCGGCAGCCTGGTCTACACCCAGATGCTCAATGCCAAGGGCGGCATCGAGGCCGACCTCACCGTGTCGCGCCTCGCGCCCGACGCCTATTACATCGTCACCGGCACCGGCTTTGCGACCCACGACCTCGACTGGATCGCCCGCAACATCCCCGCCGGGCTCGATGCCCGCGTCGCCGACGTCACCTCGCAGAATGCCGTGCTGGTGCTGATGGGGCCGCGCTCTCGCGACATCCTCTCGGCGGTGAGCGAGGACGACGTCTCCAACGCCGCCTTCCCCTTCGGCTCGGTGCGGCGCCTTCGCGTCGCCGGGGCGCCGGTGCTGGCGCTGCGCGTCACCTATGTCGGCGAGCTCGGCTGGGAGCTGCACGTGCCGACCGAGTTCGCCGTCTCGGTCTACGAGGCGCTGACTGCGGCCGGCGCGCCGCACGGCCTCGCCAATGCCGGCTATCGCGCCATCGAGTCCCTGCGCCTGGAGAAGGGCTACCGCGCCTGGGGCGCCGAGATCGGCCCGGACCACACGCCCGACATGGCCGGTCTTTCCTGGGCGGTGAAGCTGAAGAAGGACATTCCCTTCCTCGGCCGCGAGGCGCTCGAGGCCCAGCGCAGGAAGCCGCTGCCGCGCCTGATGGCGGGCTTCCTGGTCGATGACCCCGATGTCGTGCTGCTCGGCCGCGAGACCATCTACCGCGACGGCCGGCGCTGCGGCTGGCTCGCCTCCGGCGGCTTCGGCTACACCCTGGGCAAGGGCGTCGGCTACGGCTACGTCCGCGATCCTGCCGGGGTCGATGCCGATTACGTCCTCGCCGGACGCTACGAGCTGGAGGTCGCGACCGAGCGCGTGCCGGCGACCGTCTTCCTGGCGCCGCCCTATGATCCCGGCATGGCGCGCGTGAAGAGCTGAGCGGCGGCTTCCGGCAGGTCACGGGCGCATTGCCCCGAGGCCCCGCTGTGTGATATTGCGGCGCAAAATCCGACAGCGACACACGACAGCGTGGGCTTCGAGTTCCCTGGAGCAGCCCGCGGGAAACCGGTTTGATCATGAAACTGCGCAATATCGCCATCATCGCCCACGTCGACCACGGCAAGACCACGCTGGTCGACGAGCTCCTGAAGCAGTCGGGCTCCTACCGCGAGAACCAGCGGGTGGCCGAGCGCGTCATGGACTCCAACGACCTGGAGAAGGAGCGCGGCATCACCATCCTGGCCAAGGCGACCTCGGTCGTCTGGAAGGACACGCGCATCAACATCGTCGACACGCCCGGCCACGCCGATTTCGGCGGCGAGGTCGAGCGCATCCTCAACATGGTCGACGGCGCCATCGTGCTGGTCGACGCGGCCGAGGGCCCGATGCCGCAGACCAAGTTCGTGGTCGGCAAAGCACTGAAGGTCGGCCTGCGTCCGATCGTCGCCATCAACAAGGTCGACCGCTCCGACGCCCGGGCTCAGGAGGTGGTGAACGAGGTGTTCGACCTCTTCGCCGCGCTCGACGCCACCGACGAGCAGCTCGACTTCCCCATCCTCTACGGCTCCGGCCGCAACGGCTGGATGGCCGAGAGCCCGGAGGGCCCGCAGGACCTCGGCATGGCGCCGCTGTTCGACCTGGTGCTCAAGCACGTGCCGGCGCCCGACATCGAGGAGGACAGCCGCTTCCGGATGATCGGCACCATCCTGGAAGCCAATCCCTTCCTCGGCCGTATCATCACCGGCCGCATCACCTCCGGCAGCATCAAGCCGAACCAGACCATCAAGGTGCTGGCCCAGGACGGCAGCGTCGTCGAGCAGGGGCGCGTCTCCAAGGTGCTGGCCTTCCGCGGCATCGAGCGCCAGCCGGTCGACCTCGCCGAGGCCGGCGACATCGTCGCCATCGCCGGCCTGTCCAAGGGCACGGTGGCCGAGACCTTCTGCGACCCGAGCGTGGAAGAGCCGCTGCACGCCCAGCCGATCGACCCGCCCACCGTCACCATGTCGTTCATCGTCAACGATTCCCCGCTCGCCGGCACCGAGGGCGACAAGGTGACGAGCCGCGTCATCCGCGACCGCCTGCTCAAGGAGGCGGAGGGCAACGTCGCGCTCAAGGTCGAGGAATCGGCGGACAAGGATTCCTTCTTCGTCTCCGGCCGCGGCGAATTGCAGCTCGCCGTGCTGGTCGAGACCATGCGCCGCGAAGGCTTCGAGGTGGCGCTGTCGCGGCCCCGCGTGGTGTTCAAGAAGGACGAGGCGACCGACGAGACGCTGGAGCCGATCGAGGAGGTGCTGATCGACGTCGACGAGGAATTCTCCGGCGTCGTGGTGCAGAAGATGTCGGAGCGCAAGGCCGAGATGGTCGAGATGCGCCCCTCCGGCGGCAACCGCCAGCGCCTGGTGTTCTATGCGCCGACCCGCGGCCTGATCGGCTACCAGGCCGAGCTCCTCACCGACACGCGCGGCACCGCGATCATGAACCGCCTGTTCCACAGCTATGCGCCCCACAAGGGCGAGATCGCCGGCCGGCGCAACGGCGTCCTGATCTCCAACGACGCGGGCGAGGCGGTCGCCTATGCCCTGTGGAATTTGGAGGACCGCGGCCCGATGATGATCGAGCCGGGCTGGAAGGTCTATCAGGGCATGATCGTCGGCGAGCACAACCGCGAGAACGACCTCGAGGTCAACGTGCTCAAGGGCAAGAAGCTCACCAACATCCGGGCTGCCGGCAAGGACGAGGCGGTGCGGCTGACGCCGCCGATCCGCATGACCCTGGAGAAGGGCATGGCCTGGATCCAGGACGACGAGCTCCTGGAGGTGACGCCGAAATCGATCCGGCTGCGCAAGGCGGTGCTCGACCCCAACGGCCGCAAGCGGGCGGAACGCGCGCGCGAAGCCGCCGCCTGAGGCGGATTTCGCCGCCGGCGCGGCCGGTCCGAGCCTGCGCAGAACGCGCAGATGCCATGCTGCCCACGCATACCGACACGGGAACAAAACGAGGCCCGTTCAGTTTCGGTTCAGCCCCGCCGTGACAGACCTGTAGCTGATCTTCGGTGCTGGACCGGAGGGCAGTGGGAAGGACGTCATGGCGGCAGCTCTCGAAACCACGTCGCAGACGCGTTCGGCTTCCCCGGCTCCGGCCAAGGGCGCGAGCCGCCAGCGCGACATCCGGCTCGACGTGTTTCGCGGCCTCGCCCTGCTGTTCATCACCGTCACCCATACCGGCCGCAACTGGCTGATGGAGCTGCTGCCCTCGCATTTCGGCTTCAGCTCGGGCACGGAGATGTTCGTCTTCTGCTCCGGCATCGCCAGCGGTCTCGCCTTCGGGGCGCTGTTCCTGAAGCGCGGCTTCGCCATGGGCATGCTGCGCGTCGCCCACCGCATCTGGCAGATCTACTGGGTGCACATCGCCTCGTTCATCGGCGTGGTGGCGCTGACCATGCTGCTCGCCGGCTGGTTCGGCCGGCCCGACTATGTCTCCAACCTGCAGCAGGACGTGCTGCTCACCCATCCCCGGCAGGCGCTGTTCGGCCTGGTGACGCTGACCTATCTGCCGCCGCTGTTCGACATCCTGCCGCTCTACGTCGTCCTGCTGGCGATGATCCCGCTCGTCATGGCCGCCCGACGCCTGTCGCCGACCCTGCCCTTCCTGCTGGTCGGCTCGGCCTATGTCTATCTGTGGACCGTGGGTGGGCCGGACCTGCCGGGCAACCCGATCAACCCGAGCCAGCACTGGCTGTTCAACCCGCTCGGCTGGCAGCTCCTGTTCTTCACCGGCTTCTTCATCGCCATGAAGTGGCTGCCGACGCCGGCGCCGGGCACGCCCTGGGCGTTGACCGCCTCGGTGACGGTGCTGCTCGCCTCGGTGCCGCTGAGCTGGCACGTGCTCTATGAGAATTTCGGCCTGTTCTCCTATATCCGCGAGGCGGTGCTGCCGGCGAACGACCGCTCGCATTTCCATCTGCTGCGCTTCGTGCACTTCCTGGCGGCCGCCTATCTCGCGGTCTCGCTGGTCGCGGCCTATCCTGGGCTGATGCGCTCGATCCCGGCCCGGATCCTGGCGATGATGGGCCGGGAGACGCTGGCGGTGTTCGTCGCCTCGGTGCCGATCGCCATCGTCAGCGGCACGATGCTGGACGCCTACGGCACCGGCCTCGACATCGTCCTGCCGGTGACGCTGCTCGGCTGGGCCGCCCTGGTCGCGGTCGCCTACGTCACCGCCACCCTCAAGGCCAGGCCCTGGGCCAAGGCCCCGGAACCGGTCGAGGCAGCGGGCGCCGCCGCGCCGCTGCAGCTCGCCATGGTCGGCGCCAAGAGCCCCGTCCGCCCGGGTTGAGTCCGGCCCGGGCACCCGCCATCCCGCGTCAGGCGACGCGCCGCATGGAGCGCCGGACGCGGGCCTTGGCCGGCCTGGCCATCGAGCCTCGCTCGGAAGCCGGCACCTGACGGCCACAGGCCTGTCGAGCGGCCAGCTCCAGGACCTCTTCGCTCCACTGATCGAGGCTCTTGCCGCTCAGCTCGGCCGCGATGGCAGCTTCGGCGTGAACTGCCGGATCGATGCGAAGCATCAGGGTCCCGGAATAGGGCTTCTGGGCCTCCTTGCCGATTTTGGCGCAGGTTGCCAGGTAATCCTCCACGGCCTCGCGGAAGGCCGCCTTCAGGTCGGCCACCGTATCGGCATGAAAGGAGACGGCATCGGCGATGCCGGCGATCCTGCCAGAGAAAATTTCATCATCCGCGTCGAATTCGATCCGGGCGGAATAGCCCCTATAGTTCATGACACTCATCGAGCCACTCCCAGGCTTCCGAGGAACTCGCGGGCCTCCCGGACCTGATACCGCCTGGCTTCTTCTTCCGGACAAGGACGGTGGAAGGTGACGATCTCGTCTCCGAACTTGAGCCGGATACGCGAACTCGTCCCTTCGACCATTTCGCAGCCTGCGGCTATCAGCAAGCTCTCGATATCGCACCAGTCGATCGTACCCGACACGGGATCGGCAAGCACAGTCTTGAGAGTACGCCTCTGCCTGCCGTTCATGAGCGCATCATCTCGGCCTCCGGTATGCGGCGGTGCTGACGATCATCGCGACGACCGCGCCGCAGAGCCCGGAGGCCGCACGACGCGCGACGCGCGACGGGCGGCCCGTGGGGCCGCCCGTTCCGTCTGCCGCCGGCCGGCCTCAGTTCGGCATCAGCACATGATCGACGGAATGGATCACGCCGTTCGACTGCATGACGTCGGCGATGGTGACGGTGGAGGTGCCGCCCTTCTCGTCGGTGAGGGTGATGTGCTTGCCGTCCATCATCGCCGTCAGGGTCTCGCCCTCCAGCGTCTTGAGCTCGGCCTTGCCGCCGCCGGCCTTGATCTCGCCGGCGAGCACCTTGGAGGTCAGCCTGCCCGGCACGACGTGATAGGTGAGGATCTTGGTCAGCGTCGCCTTGTTCTCGGGCTTGACCAGCGTGTCGACCGTGCCGGCCGGCAGCATGCCGAAGGCGCTGTCGTCGGGCGCGAACACGGTGAAGGGGCCTTTGCCCTCGAGCGCGCCGACCAGGCCGGCGGCCTTGACCGCGGCGACGAGGGTCTTGTGGACCGGGGAGTTCACCGCGTTCTGGATGATGTTCTTGTTGGCGAACATCGGCGCGCCGCCGACCATCGGATTGGCGAGCGCCGCCCCGGCGAAGGCGAGGGACCCGGCGAGGGCCGCGATGGTGAGCTTGGATCGGATGGACATGGTCGTTTCCCGTTCGGTTGGCCACAGCTTGGCGGTCGCGGAAGCGGGTGCTTTCGCGTGGCGAGGAATTTCCCGTCGAGGCGGGGGACTGCCGGGCGGGGCGGACGATGCGCCGGGCCGCGGTCAAGGAAGGAACGGGCCGCGGCGCTCCGCAGTTGCGGTGCGGGCAGGCCAGGCGATCACAGCTTCGTGAAGACGGGGAGCCGGCCGTCGGCGATCAGCCGAGCCGCTTGACTGCCGCCAGCGGGTCGCCGCTCGCGGCGATGCGGTCGATGCCGGCGGCGAGGCCCTCGATCGCCACGGTCATGGTATGGCCGTTGGCATGGATCATGGTCTCGCCGTCGCGGACCAGCGCCACGTGGCCCTTCCAGGCCAGGAGGTCGCCGCGTCGCGCCTCGGCGAGCGCGATCGGGCTGCCGAGGCCCTGCGCCTGCATGTCGCTGTCGCGCGGACAGGCGATGCCGCAGGCGTGCAGCGCCGTCTGCACCAGGGCTGAGCAGTCGAGCCCGAGGCTGGTCTTGCCGCCCCACAGATAGGGCACGCCGAGGAACTGCTCGGCCACCCCGACCGGATCGTTCTCGACCGAGCCGAGCGGCTGCAGGTGGCGCGCGAACACGAAGCCGCCGCCCGCGAGCGCCAGGAACAGGCCGTCCTGCCCGGTCACCCGCACCTCGCTGCCGAGGCTGAGGGCCATGAGATAGGGCTGGCGGATCGACGGCGTGGGATAGAGGAAGGTGCGCACCGCGCCGACGCGGTGGGTCGGCGGCGCCGGCGCGCCGAGGCCGTTCGCCGGCATCCAGCCGACATAGCCGTCGCGGGCGAGCTGGCCCCAGGCCCAGCCCTCGGCCTCGTCGTAGATCGTCACCGCCTCGCCGAACAGCGCCTCGGTGTCGAGGCTGGTGGTGGGATCGGGCTCGCGCCGCAGCGCGATCGCCGTCTCGATCACCCGCCGCGCCACGCCCGGCACGAAGCGGGCTGCCTCGACCGTGCCGCGCAGATGCTCGGCGGCGAGGTCGGGACGGGCGGGCACCAGGCGGCGGTCGAAGGCGTTCATCGCGGCAGGTCCTTGGCGTGCAGCACCAGGAGATCGCCGAGCCGCTCGACGAACAGGGCGCCGTCCACCGTGCGCTGGATGATGACGTTGCGCCGGTCGACCTCGTCGCGCCGGCGCGCGGTGAGCTTGAGCTTGGCCATGGTGTCGAGGGCTCGGGTGATGACCGGCTTGGTCACGGAGAGCTTGCCGGCGAGGCCGCGCACCGTGTGCGGCGGCGGCTCGAGATAGACGGTGAGCAGGATCGCAAGCTGCCGTGCCGACAGGTCCGGCTGCGCATCCCGGACCAGATCGAGCGTGAGATCGTGCCAGAGTTTCAGTGCCTGGACCGGGCGCAGCTCCACGGCCGTGGCCCCCTTCCCGCTCACGAGGCCGGCATTCTTCTCTCGTCCGGCGCGAAGAGCAAGCGAATCCATCCCGGCGGAGGCGACCACGGCTCAGCGGAACCGGTCGGCGAGATGGGCATAGAGCGCCCGCGCCGCCATCACCTCGGCGCCGAAGGGGCGGCCCGGACGGGCGGTCGGGGTCCAGCAGAACAGGTCGAAATGCGCATAGGCCCTGGCCTTCTCGACGAAGCGGCGCAGGAACAGCGCCGCCGTGATCGAGCCGGCGAAGGGACCGCCGGAGATGTGGTTGACGCTGGCGATCTTGGAGTCCAGCAGCGAGTCGTAGGGCGCCCACAGCGGCAGCCGCCAGGCCGGGTCGGCCTCGGCGAGGCCGTGCGCCTGCAGCGAGGCGGCGAGCTCGTCGCTGTCGGTGAACAGGGCCGGCAGCTCCGGGCCGAGCGCGACGCGGGCGGCGCCGGTCAGCGTCGCCATGTCGACGATCAGGTCCGGAGCCTCCTCGTCGGCCAGCGCCAGCGCATCGGCGAGGATCAGCCGTCCCTCGGCATCGGTGTTGCCGATCTCCACCGTCAGGCCCTTGCGCGAGGCCAGCACGTCGCTCGGGCGGAAGGCCGAGCCGGAGATGGCATTCTCCACCGCCGGCACGATCACGCGCAGACGCAGCTTCAGCCCGGCGCCCATGATCATGGCGGCGCAGGCGAGAACGCAGGCCGCTCCGCCCATGTCCTTCTTCATCAGCGCCATGCTGCTCTCGGGCTTGATGTTGAGCCCGCCGGTGTCGAAGACGACACCCTTGCCCACCAGCGTGACCTTGGGCGCGGTCGGATCGCCCCAGGTGAAGTCGAGCAGGCGCGGCGCCCGCGCCGCCGCCCGGCCGACGGCGTGGACCATCGGGAAGTTCTGGCTGAGCAGCTCGGCGCCGACCACGGCGCGCATCGCAGCGCCGTGCCGCTCGGCAAGGCCGCGCATCGCCGCCTCCAGCTCCTCCGGGCCGAGATCGTTGGCCGGCGTGTTGATCAGGTCGCGGCCGAGGGCGACGGCCTCGGCGATGCGGCCGAGCTCGGCGCCGTCGACCCCCTCGGGCAGCACCAGGCGCACCGGCTTGTCCTCGCCCCCGCGATAGCGGGTGAAGCGATAGCTGCCGGTCAGCCAGCCGAGCGCGGCCAGGCGCGCATCGTGCGGCGCGTTGGCGAAACGGTAGAGGCCCGGCGGCAGCGCCGTCGCCAGCTTGCCCGGCAGGAAGCCGTCGCGCTGGCGGGCGTCGGGCCCCTCCAGGCCGAAGAGCACGCCGGCGAGGCTGCCGGCCGCGTCTGGGAGCAGGAGGTGCTGGCCGGCCTTGGGCTCGAAGCCGGCGGCGGCGACCCAGTCGCGCTGCGGCTGCGGCAGGGCCGCCAGCACACCGCCGATCGTCGCCGGCGTGACGAACCAGATCGGGCGGGCGCTGGACGCTTCGTCGCCGGCGGCGAGGAGGGCATGCATGGGACGGGACTCTCCGAAGGGACGGGCCGGGATCAGCCGCGACGGCGCGTGACACGCCCGGCGACGCTGCGCCCGGGCGATCCGGGGCAAGGCCCCGCGAGCCCGCCGCAAGCGGACATCAGGCGGCGTCGGCCGGCAGGAAGCGCGCGTCGGCCTGGTCGAGCGCCCGGCGCAGCTTGACGATGGTCAGCGTCTCGTCCACGGCGCAGTTCTCGTGATTGAGCAGCTCACCCTTCTTCACCGGCCGCGTCACCCGCGCCTTCTCGGCGAGGCCGATCGGCACGGCGCGGGCCTTGCGGGCGTCGGCCCAGACCATCGACCAGCCGCGATAGTCGCGCTCGCCGATGCGGCCCAGCACCGTGCCGGGCGCGAGGTCGCGCTTGGCGACCGCGCCGGTCTCGGCCACGGGATGGTCGAGCGGCTGCATGTCGGCGCGGCCGTAGAGCACGGCGCGGGCGGCGCTCAGCGGCGTCTCCAGGCTGGTGAGGTGATAGGGCCGGTGCAGGGTGAAGAGCGGGCCCTTGCCGACATGCAGGTCGGTGAGGCGCTCCAGCACGCGCGGATGGGTCGGCTCGACCACGCAGAACACGCCGGGGGCGACGCCCTTGCCGATGGTGTAGTCGACCACGCCCTTGCGCGACAGCACGCCGCCCTCGCCCTGCAGGCGGAACACGTCCGCCAGCTCGTCCTTGGTGGCGCGCGGGCCGTGCATGCCGGGCCTGTCCGGGGTGAGGCCGGTGGCGTTGGCGAGAGCCACCATCTCCACCATGGTCTTGGTGCCGTCGACGAATTCCACCAGCATGCGCGGGTTCATGTCGCGGGCGCGGGCCTCGGCCTCGTAATCCTCCGGCACGGCGTCGAAGTTGAGGGCGTTGTTCTTGCCCTTGCCGGCGGCGACCACGGTGAGGCCGAGGGCGCGGGCGAAGGCGACCAGCTCCACCGCCGCGGCCGGCTCGTCGCCGGCGGCGCCGGTGTAGATCACACCCGCCTTGTCGGCCTGCGCCTTCAGGGACCGGCCGATGGTGATGTCCGCCTCGACGTTGAGCATCACCATGTGCTTGCCGTGGCGGATGGCGGCCAGCGCCACCTGGGCGCCGGATTCGGGATGGCCGGTGGCGTCGATCACCACCTCGATGCGGCCGGCGCCGGCGAGGGCGTCGAGATCGGTGGTGATGGCGATGCGCCCGGCCTCGATGGCCCGGTCGACGGCCGTGGCGCTCGAGGCCTCGACCAGGTCACCGCGGGCATGGCCGGCGGAGAGGGCGGCCTCGACGGCGTTCTGCGGCCGCGTCCTCACCGCCACGGCGCCGATGCGCAGGCCGTGCATCAGGGCGATCTGGACGATGAGGTCGGTGCCCATCTGGCCCGCGCCGACGAGGCCGACGACGATCGGGCCCCGGGCCCGGACACGCTCGGCGAGGTCGGCCGCGAAGGAGGGAAACATGCGGGGACTCCGGCAGGAAGCCCGACTCCCATAACCCCGGTCCGGCGCTTTGCCAAGCGAAATGGCCGTCCCGGCAGCCGCCGCGACCCCTCAGAACCGCGCCGGCGAGAACGGCGCGGCATCGACGAAGGGCGCCTCCCCGCTCATCATCTCCGCCAGCAGCCGGCCCGACGCCGGGCCGAGCGTGAAGCCCAGATGCTGGTGGCCGAAGGCGAACCACAGGTTGGCGTGGCGCGGCGCCGGGCCGATCACCGGGCGCGAATCCGGGAAGACCGGGCGCGCGCCCATCCACGGCTCCGGATCGACCCGCGCCCCCAGCGGGAACAGACCGCGGGCCAGCACCTCGGTCCGGGCGAGCTGGACCGGCGTCTTCGGCACATCGCGGCCGGCGAACTCGACCCCGGTGGTCAGGCGGATGCCGCGGCGCATCGGCGTGATGACATAGCCGCCGTCCTCGTCCAGCACCGGCCGCGTCAGCCCGGCATTGCCCTCCGGCCGGTAATGCATGTGGTAGCCGCGCTTGACGGCCAGCGGCATGCGGTAGCCGAGCAGGCGCAGCAGGTCCATCGACCAGGGCCCGAGCGCCACCACGGCGCTGCGGCCGCGGATCGGACCGGCCTCGCCCGCGACCGACCAGCCTTCGGCGCCCTGCGCGAGGGTGCGGGCGTCGCCGACGAGCACCTTGCCGCCGATTGCCTCGAGATGGGCGGCGTAGGCCTTGGTGACGCCGCCGGGGTCGGACACCGAATGCGGGTCGGACCAGAGCACGGCGCCGCGGAAGACCGGGGCGAGATTGGGCTCCAGCGCCAGGGCCTCGGCCACGGAGAGCTCGCGGACGTCGATGCCGAAGCCTTGCGCCAGCGGGAATTCGCGGCGTTCGCCCGCCAGGCTCGCCTCGCTGCGGTAGACCTTGAGCCAGCCGTTGTCGCGGAAGAAATGCTCGGCGCCGGCGCGGCGGGCGAGGGCGTAATGCTCCTCGACCGTGCTGGCCAGCAGCGGGTGCATGATCCTGGCCGTCTCCTCCAGCCGCTCGGGCGCGGAGGCGCGCCAATAGGCGAGCAGCCAGGGCGCCAGGGCCGGCAGCGCGCGCCAGTGGAAATGCGCCGCCGGGTTGCGGCCGAGCACCACCCGGGCGAGGGCCGGCAGGCTGCGCGGAAAGGCGACGGGGTAGAGCGAGGAGCGCTCGACCAGGCCGGCATTGCCGTGGGAGGTCTCCTCGCCCGGCGCGCGGCGGTCGACCAGGGCGACGGAGCGCCCGCGCAGGGCGAGATGCAGCGCCGCCGAGGTGCCGACCATGCCGCCGCCGAGGACGATGGTGTCGAAGGTCGTGGTGTCGCTCATGATGCGGGCCTCGTGGCGGCGTGCGGGGCGGGGCGGCCGGCCCAGCGCGAGCCGGCGCCCTTCGGCAACCGCCTCACTCGATGCTGAAGGGGAAATATTTGGCGGTGATGGCCTTGTAGGTGCCGTCCGCCTTGATCGCGCGCAGGGCCTGGTTCAGCCGCGTGCGCAGGCCGTCATCCTCCTTGCGCACGGCGATGCCTTCGCCGTCGGGGTTGACGTCGGGCAGCTCGACCCCGGCGAAGCGGCAGCAGCCGCCGGACTCCGCCCGCTGCAGCCAGCCATAGATGGTGAACTTGTCGGCGAGCAAGGCATGGATACGGCCCGCGGCGAGCGCCGCCTCGAGCTCGGCCTGGGTGTCGAACAGCCGCACACGGCTCGACTTGTAGCGCTGCTGCAGATAGGCGGCGGCGGTGGTGCCGGCCTGGGCGCCGAGCACCTTGCCGCGCAGCGCCGCCGGCGAGGCATCGCCGATGTCGTCGCCGGTGCGGATGGCGAAGGTGCCGGGCATGGCGGAATAGCGGTCGGTGAAGGCGACGAGACGCCGGCGCTCGGCGGTGATCGACATGTCGGCGGCGATGGCGTCGAACCGGCCGGCGAGCAGGCCGGGGATCAGGTCCTCCCATTTCACCTGGACATAGCTGCAGGTGACCTTCATCCGGTCGCACAGCGCCTGGGCGATGTCGATGTCGAAGCCGGCGAGCCGGCCGTCGGCGTCGACCGTGTTGAAGGGCGGGTTGCCGCCCTCGCTGGCGACGCGGATGCTGCTGCGGAGCTCCGAGCCGGCGCCGCCGGCCGCGAACAGCAGGGCAGGAAGAGCGGCGGCGATGGCGCGCAGCAGGCGCATGGGTCCCTCGGCTCGGTCAGGCAGGCTCGGGCAGGCGGCCTTCGTGCGCCAGGGCACGGATGGCGGCGAGGATGGCGGCGAAGCCCGCGCCGGCCGGCGCGCTGGCGTGGCGGGCCCGGATATAGGCATGGCCGAGCGCCGGCTCCCGGCGCAGCAGCGCCGGCACGCCGGCGGCGCGCAGGCGCCCGGCGAACATCACGGCATCGTCGTGCAGCGGATCATGTCCCGCGGCGGTGAGGAAGGTCGGCGGCAGGCCGGCGACGTCGCGGGCCCGGAGCGGCACGGCGCGCGCGTCGCGCCAGGCGAAGCGCTCGGGCAGGCCGAGAAAGGCCGCGAGGTAGCGCTGCATCTCCGTCCGGGAGAGCGAGGCCTCGGCATGCCTGACATAGGAGGGCGTGTCGGTATCGGCCCCGAGGATGGGATAGGCCAGCGCCAGGCCGGCGAGCTGCGGCAGGCCCTGGTCCTTGAGGTGGATGGCGAGGCCGGCGCTGATCTCGCCGCCGGCGCTGTCGCCGGCCGCGACCAGCCGGGCGGCGTCGACGCCATGGCCTGCGCCCTCGGCCAGCAACCAGTCCCGGGCCGCCAGCGCATCGGCGATCTGGGCGGGATGGGGATGCTCGGGCGCGAGGCGGTAGTCGACCGCCACGACGGCGACGTCGGCGCCGGCGGCAATCTCGGCGCAGATGTCGTCATGGGTCTCCAGGCTGCCGAGGATCCAGCCGCCGCCGTGGAAATACAGCACGCCGGGACGCCGGCCCGCGCCGGCCGGGCGATAGACCCGCAGCGCCAGCGCGCCGCCGGCGCCGGCAATCGTCACATCCGCGACGGCGAGCCCCGCTGGCCGCGGCGCCCGGAAGCGGCGGCAGACCTCCTCCCAGGCGGCGCGCCGGCGCGGCAGCGGCCAGTCCGCCGCGCCGGGCGGCATGGCGGCGGCGACTGCGGCGCCAAAGGCGGTCATGCCGGGATCGAGCGGCAGGAGGTCGTCGGGTTCGGGCGGGATCTGGGGAACTGCGGACATGACCGGCACGGGTTGTGAACGGCCAGCCTATAGGGCGGGCCGCGCTCCTGAAAAGCCCGTCGCGACGTGATGTTCGCAGCTTGTGTGGATTCATCGTCCGGATAATATGGATATTATGGACGGACCGCTGGACTGACATCATGAAGAGCTTCACGACCGCCGATCTCAACAAGCAAGTCGGAGCCGTGACCGACGCCGCTCGCAAGGAGCCCGTGATCATCACGCATCATCGGCGGCCGAAATTCGTGCTCATGTCGATCGAGGCCTTCGATGAGCTGCATCGGGAGCGCGGCGATCTGCGTCGGAGTTTCACGCTCGAAGCCATGCCGGAGGACGTCCGAAACGGACTCCTGGCCTTGGCCGATAGCTATGAGGAAGACCGGGATGGGGAATGACCAGCCCGTCACGGGACTTGTTGTGCGCTATCATTACCTCTGGGCGCGCGAGCAAGAGCGGGGCGAGGAGACCGGGCGCAAGGCAAGGCCAGCCTGCGTCGTCGTTCCCTTGGGAACGCGGCCCGGTGCTGTCGTACTCTTTCCCGTCACGACGCAACCGCCGACCGCCGGACGCCTTGCGATCGAGATTCCTGAAACTGAGCGGCGACGACTCTCCCTGCGAGGCGACGGCCCGAACTGGATCATTCTCGATGAGGCGAACGGCGACGTCATGCCCGGCTCCTACCACCTCGAGCCCGTTAGTCGTCTTCCTATGGAACTTGCCTACGGTAGACTGAGCCAGGCCTTCATGCGTGTCGTCCTGCGCACCGTTGCGACGGCCCTGCGCAATCGGTCCATGCGGATAGTCGCTCGCGAGCCATAGTTCTGGCCTCACAGCATCTTCTGCATGAACACGAGGTCGAGCCAGCGGCCGAACTTCTGGCCGACCTCGGGCATGCGCGCGGTCTCGACGAAGCCGAAGCGCGCATGCAGCGCCAGGGAGGGCGCGTTGGCGGCGTCGATGCCGCCCAGCATCACGTGCTTGCCGAGCCCGCGCGCCTCCTCGATCAGGGCGCCGAGCAGGGCCCGGCCGTGGCCGCGCCCGCGGGCCGACGCCGCGACATAGACGGAATGCTCGACCGTGTGGCGGTAGCCCTCGAAGGCGCGCCAGTCGCCGAAGCTGGCATAGCCTTCGGCCCCGGCGCCCGTGTCGGCCACCAGCACGGGATAGCCCTGGCCGGTGCGGGTCGCGAACCAGGCCTGCCGGTTGGCGAGGTCGACCGGCGACCAGTTCCAGATCGCCGTCGTGCTGGCGACCGCGTCGTTGTAGATCGCCAGGATCGCCGGCAGGTCGGCCGTCGTGGCCGGACGCACGCTCATCGCCGCGCCTCCCGGTCCCGGAGCCGCCGCGGGCCCGTTTCGTTCGCCCGATCCATTGCCGGGAACAATCGATCCATCACCATACTCTATGCCAGCTCGCCTTGTGCCCCAATCATTTCCATTTACGATCAGACACCAAAGAGAATGTCCGAAAAATAGACGTTTTTCGATTCGAAGCATCAGCCATTCCAATGGACGCCGACCAGCTCCGGACCTTCGACCGCGTGGTGCGCGAGGGCTCGTTCACCAAGGCCGCCGCCGCGCTGAACGTGACGCAGGGCACGGTGTCGATGCGCATCGCCGCGCTGGAGCAGCGCCTGGGCGGACCGCTCTTCAGCCGCGGGCGGCGCATCGAGCTCACCGAGCGCGGCCAGGGCTTCCTGCCCTATGCCCGCCGCGCCCTGGCGCAGATGATGGAGGGCATCGAGGCGGCACGGGTGGCGGACCGCGGCGAACGCGGGCTGCTCTGCCTGGCGACGCTGCGCTCCCATGCCGAGACCGTGGTCGGCCAGGCGCTCGGCCGCTTCCTCAAGCGCTTCCCGGGCGTCGAGGTGAAGGTGCGCGAAGGCCATCACCACGACACGATCGAGATGCTGCACGACCGGGCGGTCGACATCGCCATCACCGGCTGGCCGAATCTCGACCCGCTGCTCGACGATCCCGCCCCGGCGCTGATCCTGCGCGAGGACCTGGTGGTGGTGGCCGCCCCGGCGCTGGTCGGTGAGCGCCGCCGCTTCACCGCGGCGGAGATCGGCGCCCTCGGCGAGGTGGCGATCGTGCAGCGCTGGTGGCAGGTGATGCCCGATGCGATCGACATGCTGGTGCCGCGCGACCGCCCGGCCTACGACCTGCCGATGCAGCTCGCCCTGCCGCTGGTGCGCGAGGGACGCGCCGCCGCCAATTTCCCCCGCCACTCCATCGCAGCGGAGCTGGAGGCGGGACGCCTGGTGGCGCTCGATGTGTCGGACATGCCGCCGATCCGGCGCGACAGCGCCCTGGTGGCGCTGAAGCCCGAGACGTGGTCGACCCCGATCGCCGCCAATTTCGCCCGCGAGCTGGCCGCCGCCGCCCGCGAGCTGGGGCTCGGCGTCAAGGCGACCGGCAGCATCCGGCTGATGGAAGCGGCCTGAGAGCCGTCCGTCCGGTGCCGGAACGCACGGCCGCGGCGGCGCTGCAGGGTTAGGCTCACACGAGAAGAGCCGCAAACCGGTCGAGGGCGACCCGGGCGGCTCTGCCGGGGATGTCCGATGACCAGGACCGCGTCATTGCTCTTGGGTACGGCGCTGATGCTCGGAGCGGGCCTCGGCCTGCCGACCGCGGCGCCGGCCGCCGGCGCCGCCGACCAGGCCGTGCAGGCTTGCTCTGCGGCCGACCCCGCCGCCGCCATCGCCGGCTGCACCCGCGCCCTGGCCCAGGGCGCCGGCCGCACGGCGCGGGAGCGCGCGCAGCTCTACCGCCTGCTCGGCCGCGCCTATGGCCTCAAGGGCGACCAGGCCAATGCCCTGGCCAATCTCGGCGAGGCCATCCGCCTCGATCCTGCCGCCGCGGCGAGCTATGACGAGCGCGGCCGCGTCCACGATGCCAGGGGCGAGAGCGCCCTGGCGCTGCAGGATTTCAGCGAGGCGATTCGCCGCGACCCGGCCAACCTGCCCTATTACCAGGACCGCGGCACGGTCCGTCTCGCCGGTGGCGACTATGACGGCGCGATCGCCGATTTCGACCGGGCGGCCCGCGACCCCGCCGCGGGCGAGGATCTCTACCGCAACCGCGGCATCGCCTATTCCCGCAAGAACGCCTTCGACCGGGCCATCGCCGATTTCGACCAGGCGATCCGCCTGGCGCCGCAATCGGCGCCGGCCTTCGTCAGCCGCGGGCGCGCCTATTGGGCCAAGGCCGACTATGACAGCGCCCTGCGGGATTTCGACCAGGCGATCCGGCTCGATCCCGCCTCGGCCCCCGCCTATCAGAGCCGCGGCATCGTCCAGCAGGCCCGCGGCGACCTCGACCGCGCCCTGGCCGATTTCGACGCGGCCATCAAGCTCGATCCGCGCTTCGCCCTCGCCTATCACTCGCGGGCCATCATCCATGCGCTGCGCAAGGAGTACGCCCGCGCGATTCCCGACTACGACGCGGCCCTGCGCCTCGACCCGAACGACCCGGTCGCCCTCAACAACCGCGCCGAGGCGCTGCGCCTCGGCGGCGACCCGGCGCGGGCCATCGCCGACTACACGGCGGCCATCCGGCTCGAGCCGAAATCGGCCGTCGCCTATAACGGCCGGGCGATCGCGCGGCTGGACCAGAAGGACCTTGCCGGCGCGGACGCCGATTTCCGCGCCGCCCTCGCCGCCGACCCGGCGCCCGACGGCTTCACCGAAGGCCTCGCCGCGGCCAAGGCCTCGCTGCAGGCCGCCCTCGCCCAGGGCGCGACGCCGGTCGCCCTCGCCGGCGGCCAGCGCCGGGTGGCGCTGGTGATCGGCAACGCCGCCTATCCCACCGCGCCGCTGGCCAACCCGCTCAACGATTCCACCGACGTCGCGGCCAAGCTGAAGAGCCTCGGCTTCGACGTGGTCTCCGGCGCCGACCTGACGCTGAGCGGCTTCGCCGCGACCATGGACAGCTTCACCAGGAAGGCTGCCGGCGCCGACGTGGCGCTGGTCTATTATTCCGGCCACGCCATGCAGGTGGAGGGCGAGAACTGGCTGATGCCGGTCGACGCGCGCGCCAGCAGCATCTTCGACGTCAAGACCTCGACCGTGTCGCTGCAGAGCCTGGTCGGCGAGGTGGAATCGCGGGCCAAGACCACGCTGATCTTCCTCGACGCCTGCCGCAACAACCCGATCGCCGATTCGCTCGCCGCCCGGCTGAAGGTCGAGAATCGCGCCTTCACGACGACGCGCGGCCTCGCCCGGCTGCAGGCCGCCTCGCCCGACACGCTGGTGGTGTTCGCCACCCAGCCCGGCGAGGTCGCCGCCGACGGCACCGGGCGCAACAGCCCCTTCACCGAGGCCTTCCTGGAGAACGTGGCGACGCCGGGCGTCGAGGTCGAGACGCTGATGAAGCGCGTCAGCGCCGCGGTCGAGGCCAAGACCAGCCAGAAGCAGGAGCCCGAGCGCCTGTCGCGGCTGAAGAGCGAGTTCTATTTCGTGCCGGCGCCTTGATGCAATCGGCCCCGGTCTCCGGCCGGCGCCGGGTGGCCGACGCTCAGGCGCCGCGCGGGCTCGACCAGGGGCCGACGGGTCCACCGCATCGACCCCTGGCATGACGGCGCGGGTGCGTCGAATCAGCCGCAATTCCGGCCGCTTCTTGCGTCATGCCTCCCCTGCCCTACATCGAGGGACAGCCAGGCCCGATCAAGGCCAGGGAGACGGAGCCATGACCCCGAACGAGAAATCCCTCATCGAGGATCTGTTCAACCGCATCCGCGCGACACAGCTGCCGCAGCGGGACGCGGAAGCCGACCAGCTCATCGCCGCGGAGATGGCCAAGACGCCGGCCGCCGCCTATGTGCTGGCCCAGACCGTGCTGGTGCAGGACCAGGCGCTGCGCGAGGCGCACGAGCGCATCAAGGCGGCCGAGGCCGCGGCGCAACAGGCCCAGCAGCCCCAAGCCCAGCCCCAGAGCCAGGGCTCCTTCCTCGACCGCTTCGGCGGCGGGGGCGCGAGCCAGGGCGCCGTGCCGCGCACCGGCCCGGCCGATGCGCCCACGGCCCAGGCCGGGGGCGGAGGCGGAGGCTTCATGCGCGGCGCGCTGACGACGGCGGCCGGCGTCGCGGGCGGGGCGCTGCTGTTCGAGGGCGTGCGCTCGCTCTTCGGCGGCGGGGGCGGCCTGCTCGGCGGCGGCGGCCTGTTCGGCGGCGGCAATGCCGGCGGCTCCTTCCTCGGCGGCCCCTGGGGCGGCCAGCCGGAGACCGTGGTCAACGAGACCATCATCAACGAGAATCCGGGCGACAACGATGCCGGGCCGGACCTTGCCAGCTACGACGACACCGATTCCGACGGCGACTGGTCCGACGACGGCTCGGACGACAGCGGCGACAGCTACGCCTGACCCGGACGGGAACAGCTTGGCAAGATTTGCCGGCTAGAACGGTTCGGAGGCCGTCCCTGCCCTCGGACGGAGTGTTGCGTTTGAGTCGTCGGGATGCGGGCCCTCTCCAAGCTGGCGATCGTCATCGTCGTCGCGATGAACCTGGCGGGCCTGCATGCGGTCACCGGCTGGGCGGCGGCGCTTGCCGCCCTGTCCCTGGCGGGCCTGCTGATCCTCGCCCGCATGGGCGTCCTGCCGCTCGGCGGGCCGCGGCAGGCCTGGCTGAAGGAGATGCTGCGCCATCGCGCCGCCCTGACCAAGCGCTTCCGCCAGGTGGTGCGCGTCAACGCCTATGGCTATGAGGACCTCGGCAAGTGGCACGAGGAGCTCGGGCGCTTCCGCCGCTCGGTCGGCCTGACGCTCGAGCCGAAGCGGCAGGCCGCCTTCGAGAAGCTGGCGACGCGGACGGTGCGCGCCTGGGCGGCCGCCGCCGACACGCAGCCCCTGGCCGACGACATCCATGCCATGACGCCGGAGGACTACGAGCACCGCTGCGCCGAGATCCTGCGCCGCGCCGGCTGGGACGCCGAGGTCACCGGCCAGTCCGGCGACCAGGGCGTCGACGTGGTGGCCGCGCGCGGCGGGCTCACCGTCGCCGTCCAGTGCAAGCTGCATTTCTCCGGCCCGGTCGGCAACAAGGCGGTGCAGGAGGTGCATGCCGCCGCCGGCTTCATCGAGGCGGCCCATGCCGTGGTGGTCAGCAACGGCGACTATACCCGCTCGGCCGAGCACCTGGCGCAGAAGCTCGGTGTGCTGCTGCTGCACCATTCCGAGCTTGCCGGGCTGGAGGCCCTGCTGGCGCGGCCGGGCCGGGCGCAGCCCGAGCGCCGGCGCGACGAGACGCTGTCGCTGAGCGTCGGCGGAGAGTAGGGCTCAGCAGGTGTCTGAAGATAAAAGCGCCGCGCTTTCCGCCGTCATGGCCGGGCTCGTCCCGGCCATCCACGCGAACGCGACGGCCAGCCAGACCCGGCGCGACGTCGGCCGGCGCCTTGTCGCCACCTGCCGGTGGTCGCGTGGATGGCCGGATCAAGTCCGGCCATGACGGACCGCCTCACTTGTGTCCGGACGACGCCTCAGAGGTCCTGCGCCTGCGGCAGCATGACGAGGTCGCGGATGGTGACGTTGGCCGGGCGCGTCAGCATGAACACGGCGGCCTCGGCCACGTCCTCCGAGCGCAGCCCCTCGCGGGCCGCGGCCTTGCGCTCGATCTCGGCCGGATCGTCGAGGCCCCAGAGCTCGTTCAGCACCATGCCCGGCGCCAGCGAGCCGACGCGGACATTGTGGGCGAGCACCTGGCGGCGCACGCCGTGGACGAAGGCCTGCACCGCGTGCTTGGTGGCGCTGTAGATCGGCTCCCAATGGATGGCCTGGTGGCCGGAGATCGAGCTCGTCACCAGGACGTCGCCGCTCCCCCGCGCGATCATGTGCGGCAGCACTGCCCTGACGGCACGAAAGACGCTGGAGACGTTGGTGGCGATCATCCGATCCCACGCGTCCGGGTCGCCCTCGGCCGCCTCGCCCGCGATGTAGATGCCGGCATTGGCGAACAGCACGTCGACCGCGCCGAAATGGCCGATGGCCCGCTCGATCAGGCCGTCGACCTCGGCCGGCACGGTCATGTCGGCAGCCACGACCAGCGGCTCGCCGCCGACGGCGGCCGCGACCTCCGCCAGGCGCTCGCGCGAGCGGGCGCTGAGGACGAGGCGCATGCCCTCCCGGGCGAAGGCGAGCGCCGTAGCCCGGCCGATTCCCGAGCTCGCGCCGGTGACGACGGCGACCTTGCCGGACAATGAGACGGCCATGACGAAGTCCTCCCTGGGTTGTTGCCGGCATGATGCGGGAAAGCAGGCGGTGGTCAATCGGCCCGCCATCGATGTGGGGGTACGCTCTCTCCGGCCTGCCGGAGGCGTGAGTTCCCGCGCCTCCACCGGGGACGGCGTCCTCCGCCCGCGCGCCCGAGGCTCGCGACGATCAACGGGATGCCGGGAGTGCGATGCGTCGCCGGACGCCGATCGCGTCCAGGAAAGCCTCGTCGTGGCTCACGGCGATGAAGGCTCCATCGAAGTCCGCAAGGGCGTTTTCCAGCACCTCGATCGACGCAAGGTCCAGGTGGTTGGTCGGCTCGTCCAGCAGCAGGAGCTCGGGCGGGTGGCCGGCGAAGGCGCAGGCCAGGCCGGCGCGCATGCGCTCGCCGCCGCTGAGCGTCCCGGCGACCTGCAGCGCCGCCTGGTTGCGGAAGGCGAAGCGAGCCAGCGTCGCCCTGGACTCATGGACGGACACTCCCGGATTCAGGCGGCGCAGATTGTCGAGAATCGTCGCCGCCGGGTCCAGCATCGCGACATGCTGGTCAAGGACGGCGATGCGGCCGGTCAAGCGGCGAACCTGGCCCGATGCGGGCAGCAGTTCGCCGGTGACGAGACGCAGCAACGTGGTCTTGCCGGAGCCGTTCGCGCCGCGGAGAGCAATCCGTTCCGGGCCGTGCACCTCGAAGGACAGAGGCCCGAACAGGCGCCGGCCGTCTTGGGCGACCACGACATCGCGGAGAGACAGCAAGTGCCGCCCGGCCGGCAGATCCGACTTCGGCAGATCGATCGCGAGGGGAGTGAGCACCTCGAGGCGAGCCCGAGCGGTCTCCAGCGCCTGCGCCCGGTCAGCCAGCACGCGGTCGGCCAGATGGCTGCCGCGCGCGGCGCTGTGCTCCGCGCGTTCGGCCTGGGCATCGCTCAGGATCTTCGGAGCGTCGCCCCTGGCCCGCTTGGCGCGCCCCGAACTGTCGCGGCGGTCCTGCCGCTCCCTCGCCTTCTGCACATCGCGCGCCGTGCGCTTCAGGGCCTGCCCGGCCCTGTCGACCTCGGCCTCGACGCGGGCGTTGGCGGCATCGCGCGCTTCGGCGAAGCCGGCCCAGGAGCCGCCGAACACCGTGACCCCGACCGGGGAAAGCGCGACGATCCGGTCCACCCCACCGAGCACGGCGCGGTCATGGCTGGCGACGATGATCCCGCCCCTCCAACCCTCCATGAGCCGATGCAGGATCATCCGTCCCTCGGCATCGAGATTGTTGGTCGGCTCGTCCAGCAGCAGAATGTCCGGCGCCTGGATCGACAGGCGGGCGATGGCGATCCGCGTGCGCTCGCCGCCGCTGAGAGAAGCGATGGTCCTGTCGAGAGGCAGGGTCGGCAGGCCGCTCTCGGTCAACGCCGCCTCCACCCGCGAGGGCACGCTCCAGTCGGCCTCGGCGGCATCGTCGAGGGAGCCGACGCCGTCTTCGAGACGGCGCAGGCGCGCGAAGGCGCCGGCGACGCCCAACGCATCGGCGACGGTCAGGGAGTCGTCGGCCGCCTGTACGAGCATTCCGACCGAGCCCGCCCGCCACACCGTGCCGGCCGCCGGCTCGATCTCGCCCGCGATCAGACGCAGCAGGGTGGACTTTCCGCTGCCGTTGCGGCCGACGAGACCCAGCCGTTCCCGGCCGAGAGCGAGCGTCAGGCCGTCGAACAGCGGTTGGCCGTCAGGGGTGACGAGGGCGACGGACTCCAGCGTGAGCAGGGCGGTCATGGACGGTTCTCGAAAGGGACGGGATGCGCAAAGCGATCGGCTCGGCGATGTCCATTTCGGCCTCCATGACGGCGTGTCGACGTGGGCTACCTAGAAGCTCGCGGGGGTGAGCGCAAGGGGGTGGCCGCGATGGCGCCGAGCGCCGACGCTTCATCTCGCCGATGCCGAAGCGGGCCATCGAATTGTATGGAGCGTCATCGGAACCCCGAACCGCGCCGTCCGGGCTCGGCCGCCCGTCCGGACATGGAAGAGGTCCGGCTCCCGCGCTGGCGGCCAGTCGACATGCCTTGACATTGTTCTATTTATCATAGAACAATGTTCGTATGACAGGCGACGAGCTGAAGGCGATCCTCGATGCCGCCGGGCTGTCCCAGGCGGATTTCGCCCGGCTGCTCGGCGTGACCTCGCGGGCGGTGAATCTGTGGATGGTCGGCGACCGCGCGATCCCCGGACCTGCCGAGGCCTATCTGCGGCTCCTCGGCGCCTTGCCGCCGAACCTGCGCCAGGCGGAGCTGGCGCGCCTGCGGGAAAGGAAGCCTCCCATGCGCGAAGGCATGTATGGAATCGAGTTCCAATCAGGATCGGGAGCCGGGATCGGCGTCCTCGTCCTGGAGAACGGCCGCGCCTATGGCGTGGATGCCGGCGGCGTGAAATATGACGGCGGCTATGTCTATGACGACAAGACGGGGTTCGCCGAGCTGTCGCTGAAGCTGACCTTCGCCCCGAACACGCCGGCCGTGTTCGGGATCCGCCATCCCTATGAATGGGCGATCGACGTCAGCACCAGGCTCGACCCGCGTCAGGAGCGGGGACGCCTGCGCCTCGCGACGCCGATCGGGCCGACCGTCGACGTCCAGTACCGCTATCTCCGCTCGCTGCCCGACGCCTGATCCGCGGGGCGGCGGCCATCTTGGCCTCCCGCCGCCTTTGCCGCTATCGTGCCCCGGGGTTGAGGGACAGGCATGGTTGCGCGCGTGGCGACGGTGGCGTTCGAGGGCATCGAGGCGCGCCATGTGGACGTGCAGGTGCAGATCAGCCACGGCTCGGTCGTGTTCACCCTGGTCGGCCTGCCCGACAAGGCCGTGTCGGAGGCGCGCGAGCGGGTGCGGGCGGCGCTGGTCGCCTCCGGGCTCGCCCTGCCGGCCAAGCGCATCACCGTCAACCTCGCTCCCGCCGACCTGCCGAAGGAAGGCAGCCATTTCGACCTGCCGATCGCCCTCGGGGTGATGGCGGCGATGGGCGCGATCCCGCCGGACGCGCTCGAGGGCTATTGCGTGCTGGGCGAGCTCGCGCTCGACGGCACCATCACGGCCGTGTCCGGCGCGCTGCCGGCGGCGGTGGCGGCAAACGGGCGCGGCCTCGGCCTGATCTGCCCGGCGGCCTGCGGCTCGGAGGCGGCCTGGGCCGCCGCCGACATGGCCGTGCTGGCGCCGCGCTCGCTGATCCAGCTCGCCAACCATTTCAAGGGCACGCAGATCCTGTCGCGGCCGCAGCCGCGGGTGGCGGCCCCGGCCGGCGCCCTGCCCGACCTCGCCGACATCAAGGGCCAGGAGACCGCCAAGCGCGCTCTCGAAGTGGCGGCGGCCGGCGGCCACAATCTGCTGATGGTCGGCCCGCCGGGCTCGGGCAAGTCGATGCTGGCGAGCCGGCTGCCCTCCATCCTGCCGCCGCTCGGCCCGCGCGAGCTCCTGGACGTGTCGATGATCCATTCGGTCGCCGGGGCGATCGCCGGCGGCGCGCTGACCGACCGGCGGCCGTTCCGCGCCCCGCACCATTCGGCCTCGATGGCGGCGCTGGTCGGCGGCGGCCTGCACGCCAGGCCGGGCGAGGTGTCGCTCGCCCATCACGGCGTGCTGTTCCTCGACGAATTGCCGGAGTTCCAGCCGCAGGCGCTGGACGCCCTGCGCCAGCCGCTGGAATCCGGCCGGGCGGTGATCGCCCGCGCCAATGCGCGCGTCGCCTATCCCGCCCGGGTGCAGCTCATCGCGGCGATGAACCCGTGCCGCTGCGGCAAGGCCGACGAGCCCGGCTATGCCTGCCGGCGCGGCCCGGTGGAGCGCTGCGCCGCCGACTACCAGGCGCGCATCTCCGGCCCGCTGCTCGACCGCATCGACCTCGTGATCGAGGTGCCGGCGGTCTCGGCCGCCGACCTGATCCTGCCGCCGCCGGCGGAGGGCTCGGCCGAGGTCGCCGTCCGTGTCGCAGCGGCGCGGGCGCTCGCCGGGGCCCGCTACGCCGCGCTCGGCCTGCCGGAAGCCTCGACCAATGCGGATGTGCCGCCGGCGATCATCGAAGAGGTGGCACGGCCGAAAGGACCGGCGCTGGCGATCCTGCGCGAGGCGGCCGAGGCGATGCGCCTCTCGGCCCGCGGCTTCCACCGGGTGCTGCGCGTCGCCCGCACCCTCGCCGACCTCGACGGGGAGGAAGCCGTCGGACGCATCCACGTCGCCGAGGCGTTGAGCTACCGGGCGCGGACGGACCGGCAGGCGGGGATGGCGCGGGCGTAGATCGCCCGCAACGCGGCGGACATGCCGGTCATCACCGTTGCAGCCGCGTCGGCTTGTCCGTGTACAGAAGCTGGTGGCGTTCGCTCGCCTCGGCCCAGGATGTCGGGAGCCTCGGCGGGCCGTGGCGGTGCTCCTCCAGGGCGATGCGGACCTGCCGGGCGGCGATCTCGGCCGGCACCCGCCCGACGCCTGTCCCCATCCCGGGGAAAGCGACGATCCCGAGATGGTCCGCCAGCCTCTGCCCGGCCAGAGGTCCATCCGGAAACACACCGCGCCGGACCAGAAGCAGGACCGCGCGGGTGGCGAGATAGGGGTTGATCGTCTGGGCGCCGAGCGCCATCGGCACGCGCATGGTGGGCGCAGCGATCAGGTAGGGCGTCTGCGGATCGGATGTCTCCACGATATCGGCGGTGCCGACGAGCAGTTCGCCGTCGTGACGCATCAGAATCGCGCGCCGCAGCCGATCCTGAACCGCCCGCCCGAAGCGCTCGACATAGAGGGCATCGATGCCGCCATCCATGAAGCCGAAGCTGTTCGCCGGGCTGACGACGGCATCGCAGCGGACGTCGAAGATCGAGCCGCGATGCACGCTCACGCCGTCGAGATGGCCGCAATGCTCGACCCAGGCCTCCGCCAGCCTGGCATCGGGCGCGGTCAGAACGAACCTCACGGCGAGACTCTCCTTGGGACGCTCGCCCCTGGATAGCATGTGCACGCCTCGCCGGCCGAGCGCGCCGTGAAGGCCTGCTCGGCCGGTTCGACGCACTGCCCGCCGCAAGCCTTTCGCAACATCTCGGGCCTAGCCTCGTTTGTCACGGCAGGAGCGCCCGGCGATGCCCGGGCTCGCGCGAGGACAGGACGACGATGCCGGTCGATGCGGAATCCCTGGCGCTCATCGTCATGACGGCCATCACGGCCGTGGCGGCCGGCGCGGCGGTGGTGCTGGTCCGCGACGCCCTGCGCAGCCGCCGGCGCGTCGCCGCGCTGCAGGCCGAAGTCGAGCGGCAGGGCGACCTGATCTGGGACCTGCGCGAGGCGGAGGAGCGGGCGCGCAGCCTGCTGGACGGCCAGGGCGACCTGATCGTCCGGCGCAGCGGCCAGGGCGCCATCACCTATGCCAACGACGCCTTCTGCGCCCTCGCCGGCCGGCCGCGCGAGGAGCTGACCGGCACGCTGTTCGACTTTGCCAAGGATGCCCCGGCCACCCGCGAGACGCGCGAGGGCGGCGTGACCCGCCGGGTCGAGGCGATCCGCACCGCCGGCGGCATGCGCTGGATCGAGTGGCAGGACATGGCGGTGCGCGGCGCCGTGCGCGGCCAGCCGGAGCTGCAGAGCGTCGGGCGCGACGTCACCGCCCACCGCGAGGCCGGGCGCGCCGCGGCCCAGGCCCGCGACGCGGCCGAGGCGGCGAACCGGGCCAAGTCGCAGTTCCTCGCCACCGTCACCCACGAGATCCGCACGCCGATGGGCGGCATCCTCGGCATGGCCGACCTCTTGATCGACACGCGCCTCACGCCGGACCAGGCGACCTATGCCCGGGCGATCAAGAGCTCCGGCGAAGCGCTGTTGTCGCTGATCGACGAGATCCTCGATTTCTCCAAGATCGAGGCCGGGCGCCTCGACCTCGACGAGAAGCCGTTCATCCTCGCGTCGCTGATCGAGGACGCGGCGGAGCTGCTGGCCCCCCGCGCGCACGCCAAGGGCATCGAGATCGCCGCCGCCGTCGCCGCCGACCTGCCGATGCGGGTGCGGGGCGATGCCGGCCGGCTGAAGCAGGTGCTGCTCAACCTCGCCGGCAACGCCATCAAGTTCACCGAGGCCGGCGGCGTGATCGTGCGTGCCGTGCGGCAGGGCGGGGATGTCGCCTTCAGCGTCGAGGATACCGGCATCGGCATCGCGCCGGAGAAGCTCGGCGTGATCTTCCGCGAATTCGAGCAGGCCGAATCCGGCTCGACCCGGCGCTTCGGCGGCACGGGCCTGGGCCTGGCCATCTCCCAGCGCCTGGTCGAGCGCATGGGCGGGCGCATCGGCGTGGAGAGCCGGCCCGGCGCCGGCTCGACCTTCCGCTTCGCCCTGGCGCTGCCGCCAGCCGACGGCGAGATCGCGGCGGGCGCGGCGGCAGGCGGGCGGCGGGTCCTGGTCGCCAGCCCCTCGCCGATCGTCGGGCCGGCGCTCACGGCCATGCTGGCCGGGTCCGGCTTCCCCGTCACGGTGGCGACCGATGCCGCCCGGGCGGCGGAGCTCGTCGCGGCCGAGCCCTTCGGCACGGTGCTGGCCGACCGCAGCTTCGGCCTGGAGGCGACCGCCGCGCTCGCCGCCCGGGGCCTCGCCGCCGGCCGGCGGGTGGTGGCGCTGGTGACGCCCGCCGAGCGCCCCGACCTCGCCCGCCTCACCGCAGCCGGCGCCGCGGGCTATCTGATCAAGCCGGTGCGCGCCGCCTCGCTGCTGGCGCAGGTCGCCGGGCGGATGCCGGCGCTGCCGGCCAACGACGATGCCGAGCCGGCGCCGACGCGCCCGCTCGCGGGCCTCACCGTGCTGCTGGCGGAGGACAACGAGGTCAATGCCCTGGTCGCCCGCACGGTGCTGGCCAAGCTCGGCGCCGAGGTGGTGTGGGCCACCGACGGCCGCGAGGCGGTGGCGGCCCATGCCCGCCGCCGCTTCGACGCGGTGCTGATGGACATGCACATGCCCGGCCTCGACGGGCCGGGCGCCGCCCGCGCCATCCGCGCCGCCGAGGCGGCGCAGGGCCTGGCGCGCATACCGATCCACGCCCTGACCGCCAACATGCGCCAGGAGGACCGGGACGCCTGCCGCGCCGCCGGCATGGACGATTTCCTGGTCAAGCCCTTCGACAGCGACGACCTGGTGGCCCTGCTCCGGCCGCAGCCGCCGCCGGCCCGGTCGGCCTGAACGGCACGGCCCGGGCCGACCGTCAGGCGGCAAAGCATATCGGCATCGTCATAAAAGCGTCGGCAGGTTATGGTGGAATCGTCATGGAGGCGATCCAGTGCGATGCATCGCGTCGACGGACGCCAAGGGGGCCTGGTGAGATGACGACGAGCATGCCGAGGGCGTTCCTCGGAAAGATGGACCCGCGCGCCTGGGCGGGCGTGATCGCCGGCTCCCTGAACGGCAACGTCATTCCCTTCGCGCCCGGCCGGCTGAAGCCGGCGATGCGCCAGCGCCGGGCCGAAAATGCCGGGCTGCCGCAGACGCTCGGGCGCATCGGCGCCCTGGAGGTCCGCCTCGCCCGCACCGCCAAGGAGGTGAAGAAGGCCCAGCGCCTGCGCTTCCAGGTGTTCTACGAGGAGATGTCGGCGATCCCCGACGCGGTCTCGATGTTCTCGCGCCGCGACCGCGACACCTATGACGCGATCTGCGACCATCTCCTGGTGCTCGATCACAGCGTGCCGCCGCCGCCCTTCGGCAAGGCCAAACCCAAGGTGGTCGGCACGTATCGCCTGCTGCGCCAGAGCGTCGCCGAGGCCCATGGCGGCTTCTACACCGCCTCGGAATTCGAGATCGAGCCGCTCGTCGCCGCCCATCCCGGCAAGCGCTTCCTGGAGCTCGGCCGCTCCTGCGTGCTGGCGCCCTACCGCAACAAGCGCACGGTCGAATTGCTCTGGCACGGCATCTGGGCCTATGTGCAGCACCATGCCGTCGACGTGATGATCGGCTGCGCCAGCCTGGAAGGCACCGATCCGAGCCGCCTGGCCATGCCGCTGGCCTTCCTGCACCACCACGCCGCGGCGAGCGGCGAATGGGCGGCGCGGGCCCTGCCCGGGCGCCATGTCGCCATGGACCGCATGGCCAAGTCGGCCATCGACCCCAAGGCGGCGCTGCACGCCCTGCCGCCGCTCCTGAAGGGCTATCTGCGCCTCGGGGCCTCGATCGGCGACGGCGCCGTGGTCGACCGGCAGTTCGGCACCACCGACGTGCTGGTGATCCTGCCGGTGGAGAATATAGCCGGCAAATATATTGGCTATTTCGGCTCCGACCGCAAGGCCGCCTGACCCGGGCGGCGGCGCGAGGCGGCTTCGCCGGACCGGGCTTGTCTTAGCCGGCTCAGAGCAGCGGCCGGCCGGCCATGGCCTCGACGAAAGCGGCGATGGTCAGCCCGGCATAGAGGGCGGCGAAGCCGAGCACGGCGGGCCGTGCCCGGGCCGGCAGGAGCGCGGCGGCCAGGGCGCCGGCGAGCGGGATCGCCTGCTGGGCATGGATGCCGAGGAAATGCGCCACGCGCAGGTCGCCGGCGCTGCGCAGCCAGCCGAAGACCGGCACGCCGGCATCCCCCGCCAGCGGCGCGCCGACAGCGTGGCCGGCGCCGGCCGACATCACCATGCCCTCGATCCCGCCGAGCACGAAGGTCAGCGCCAGGCCGAGGATGACCGCCAGCCGATAGGCCGGATCGGCCGGCGGCGCATCCCGGCGGGCGATGCCCCAGGCGAGCAGCGGCGCGGTCAGGGTCAGCGTCACCGCGCCGAGGCCCATCAGCGCGTAGCCGATCGCCGCCGCCGGCGTGGCCGTGTTGAAATGCGAGGCCTCGCCGCGCGAGGCCCGCCAGACGATATAGGCGATCTCGAAGGCGGCGGGCACGACGAAGGCCCAGACCACCGCGCGCCCGGCGAGCGAGCGGCGGAAGGCATCGCTCGCCATCGGCATGAACCAGGCCAGGCTGAAGGCGAACAGCGCCAGGGAAGCCTCGAACTTCAGCGGCTTCGTCCAGACGTTCACGCCGGCGAGGGTGCGCTCGTCCAGGACATGGGCGATGCCGGTCGGCAGCAGGGCGGCGAGGAAGAGCAGGCCCGCGGCGACCAGGACCGGCTCGCGGCCGGCGAAGGCGAACCAGAGACGGCCGAGCCCATGGCGCCGGGCGGTCCCGGCCTGCGGCCAGACGTCGGCGAGGCGCCAGGCGCGGCGCAGCGCCAGGAAGCCGAGATAGCCGATCGGCCCGAACAGGAAGGTGAGGACGAGCAGCGGCACCAGGGCAGGGTGAGGCAGGCCGGCGCGCTCGCCCTCGCGCAGGATCCAGGCGCCGACGAAGAGGTCGAAGGCGAGATAATGGAACCAGCCGGCGACGAGCAGGGCGTCGGAGCCGAACAGGGCCCGGACCTCGGCGATCGAGCCGAAGCCGCCGGCCGTCCGGCTCCACCACACGCCGATCAGCACGAGATAGGCGAGGGAGAGCAGGGCGGGCACCGCGACCCCCGCCACGGCCTGCGCCAGGCCGCGCCAGCGCGGCAGCAGCACCAGCAGGGCCCAGGAGAGCATCGCCGCCATGTTGCCGATCCCGAACGACTGCTCCAGCATCGCCGCCTCCATCTGAACGGTGTTCAGTTGCCGCGCCTTGTATGAGCCGCTATCTAATCATTGTCAAGATAATCTGATCACTGTTCGGATGGCGACATGGACGACACGGAGCGGGCGGCAGCGGGCGGTCGCGCCTATCATCACGGCGACCTGCGCCATGTCCTGATCGAGACCGCCGAGCAGCTGCTGACCGAGCGCGGCGTCGAGGGTTTCTCGCTGCGGGAATGCGCCCGGCGGGCGGGGGTGTCGCCGGCGGCGCCGGCCCACCATTTCGGCAATGTCACCGGCCTGCTCACCGCCATCGCCACGCTCGGCTTCGAGGGCCTGTGCCGGGCGATGGAGGACGCGGCCGCCGCCGGCGCAACGCCCACGGCGCGGCTGCGGGGGCTCGGGCGCGGCTATATCCGCTATGCCCTCGAGCACCCTGCCCGCTTCCGGGTGATGTTCGGGCGCTTTCCCCTCGAGCGCGGCGACCCCGCCCTGGCGCAGGCCGGCCAGCGCGCCTTCGGCCTGCTCGCCACGGCGAACGAGGCCCTGCCCGGCCGGGGCGGCGACGCCTCTTCCCTGGTGCTCGCCTGGTCGGCGGTGCACGGCTTCGCCACGCTGGCGCTCGACGGACAGATGCCGTTCGTCGACGGGCAGCCCGACCGGGCGGCGGCGATCGACCGCCTCGCCGACGGGATGCTCAGCCTGATCGGCCGCGCGCTGGGCCGAGACAGCTGAGCGCCCGCCGGGGCACCTATGCCCCGGCCGCCAGCGGAGCGTAGCGGCTCACCACGATGCCGCATGCATAGGGTCGCGCGTCGAGAAGGCGCATCCGCAGCGGGCCCGGGATCAGCGGGATGCCCGCGCCGAGGGCGGTCGGATTGACGTAGAGCTGCAGCTCGTCGACCAGGCCCGCCTGCAGCAGGGCGCGGCCGAAGCCCGCCCCGCCGAAGCAGATGAGGTCGCCGCCCGGCCGGCCCTTGACTGCCGCCACGCCCGCGGCCAGCGGCCCCGCGACGAGCTCCGTGCGCTCCCAGCGCGAGCGGTCGAGCGTGCGGCTGGCGAGGATCTTGTCGAGCCCGACGATCCGCCCGGCAAAGGCGTAAGCGGGATCGGCAGGATGGCTCCTGGCCGCGTTGCCCCAATGGGTGAGATAACCCTCCTCGGCCATGGGCCGGCTGAGCAGGATGGTATCGACCCGCTCGAAGGTCGCGTTGAAGGCGGCCTTGAGCGCGTCGTCCCAGGCCCAGTGCGGCCCCCAGTCCCAGACCGTCCAGTCGAAGGCCCCGCGAGCGCCGACGAAGCCGTCGATCGAGGATTGCATCTGCAGGATGAGCCGCCGCATGGAACGTCCTCCGGTTCGGAGGCCCGGGCCGCCCGGCCAATCGCCTCCGCTGCTTGTGAATTGCAAGTGAACTATTGCCGATAAACTTGCAAAAAGCAAGCTGTCGACACGGGCGGCTGCCTCAGGCCGCGGTCTCGGAAGGGTCGAGGTGCTTGCGGCGCAGCTCGTCCATCATCGCAGCCCAGCGGCGCGGGCCGCCGGCGAACAGCCGCCGCGCCTGCTCGGCCTCGCGTTCCGAGGCGGGCAGCCAGCTCTGGCCCCAGTCGCCGAGATGGACGAGGGCGGGGAGCAGGCGGATGCCCGGCTCGGTGAGGCTGTAGATCGGCCGCTGCCGCTGCTCCGGATTGGGCGCCCGCCGCAGCAGGCCGGCGTCGACGAGCTTCTTCAGGCGATCGGCGAGGATATTGGTGGCGATGCCCTCGTCGCTGGCCAGCAGCTCGTTGTAGGTGCGCCGGCCCGCAAAGATGACGTCCCGCAGGATCAGCAGGCTCCAGCGGTCGCCGAGCACCTCCAGCGCGAGATTGATGGGGCAGCCGGACCGTTCGCTCCTGCTCATTCCCGATCCCCCGGCCCACCCTGGCCCCTGCCGTTCGCAGGCGTGACGAACAGCTTGCAAATAACAAGCTATGGCGGGTGCCGTGCCGGGTCAAGGGCGGGTTGAGGAGGCGCCTCCCGGCCGGCGGGGCGCAGCGCTCGAGCGTTTCGCGATTTGGCGGCATCGCCAAGCATCGCAAAGACGCATCGAAACAAGGAGCCGGAGCAAAGCGGCGTTTCCGTCCAAACGCGCTTTGCTCTACCGGTCCCCTGCTCCGGCGGCCGCGACCTGCCAGTCGCGGAAGGCGGCCATGGCCGGGGTGACCGGGCGTGACTGCAGGCGCGTCAGCCAATAGCTGCCGAGCGTGACGACCATGTCGAAGGGCTGCCGGATCGCCTCCGCCTGCAGGTGCCGGGCGAACATCGAGGGCGGCGCCAGGGCGATGCCGGCCCCCTGCAGCGCCGCCTCCATCATGGCGAGGGAGGAATCGAACACGATGCTCTTCGGCGGACTCACGCCAGACGGCACGCCGGCGGCCGCGAACCAGCGCGGCCATTCGTCCGCCCGGTAGGAGCGCAGCAGCGTGTGCCCGAGGAGGTCGGCCGGGGCCGCGAGCCGCGCGGCGATGTCGGGCAGGCACAGGGGCGACAACGGCGCGTCCAGGAGCCGGACGGCCTCGACCCCGTGCCAGGCGCCCGTGCCGAAGCGGACGGCATAGTCGAGGCCCTCGGCGGCGATGTCGACGCGGTTGTTGTTGGTCGACAGGCGCAGGTCGATGAAGGGATGCCGGGCCTGGAAGTCGCCGAGGCGCGGCAGCAGCCAGCCGACCGCGAAGGTGCCGACCGCCCCAACCCGGAGCACCTCGCGATAGCGCCCGCCCTCGAAGCGCTCCAGCGTGCCGGCGATGCGGTCGAAGGAGTCGCGCAAGGCGGGCAGCAGCACCTCCCCTTCCTGCGTCAACATCAGGCCGCGAGGCAGCCGCTCGAACAGGGTGACGTTGAGGTGCTGCTCCAGGCTCTTGACCTGGTGGCTGACCGCGGCCTGCGTGACGCACAATTCGATCGCCGCCCGGGTGAAGCTGAGATGCCGGGCCGAGGCCTCGAAGGCACGCAGCGCGTTCAGCGGCAGATGCGGACGGACCATGCGGACACCCAAATTTTTCTCATGGCGAGCGCAAACTATCGTCGTTTGCAGCCGGCGTATAGGCCGCGTACATCCACCGAACAGGCCTCGACCATGCCCGGCGTCGCCCCGCGGCATCAAGTCCACGTCAGGGATTCGGACAGTCGCGACGACCGGACGCGCCAGGACTCGCATGCCCCCTGGGCCGCATGACCTCGATGCAGGGAGACCATGACTGCCGTGATCAAGAGATCCATCCTCCGAATCGGGATTGCTGCTGCGGTTTCTCTCGTCTGCAGCGCCGGCGTCCTCGCAGCTGACGGGCAAGATCCCGCGCAGCTCGGGCCGATCGTCGATCAGGTGATCCGCCCTCTCATGGCGGCGAACAAGATCCCGGGCATGGCCGTCGCCGTCACGCTCGGCGGGCGGCACGCCGTCTTCACCTACGGCCTCGCCTCCCGCGAGAGCGGCGAGAAGGTCCGTGACGACACGCTGTTCGAGATCGGCTCGGTCAGCAAGACCTTCACCGCCGCCCTCGGCGGCCTGGCGCAGGCGCGCGGCGCCCTGTCGCTCGCCGACACCGCGAGCCGATACCTGCCGGCCCTCGCCGGCAGCAGCTTCGACCGCATCAGCCTGCTCGACCTCGCCACCTACACCGCGGGCGGCCTGCCCCTGCAGTTTCCCGACGCGGTGCGCGGCGAGGATGGGATCATCGCCTATTTCAAGGCCTGGCGCCCGGCCTACCCCGCCGGCACGCAGCGGCTCTACTCGAACCCGAGCATCGGCCTGTTCGGCGATCTGGCGGCCCGGAGCATGGGCGGGAGCTTCGAGGACCTGATGGAAAAGCAGCTCTTCCCGGCGCTGGGCCTCGCCTCCACCTTCATCCGGGTTCCCCAGGATCAGATGGGCCGCTATGCCTTCGGCTACACCGGGGCCGGCAAGCCGGTCCGGGTGGGCCCGGGCGCCCTCGCCTCGCAGGCCTATGGCGTGAAGACCACGGCCGGCGATCTCATCCGCTTCGTGGAAGCCAACATGGACGGCACCGGGCTGGACGACACGCTGCGGCGCGGGCTCGCGGCAACCCACACCGGATATTTCAAGGTCGGCCCCATGACCCAGGGCCTGGGCTGGGAGATGTATGCCTATCCCACCACCCTGGACCGCCTGCTCGCCGGCAACTCCGCCGAGATGGCTCGCCAGCCGCACGCAGTGGCGAAGCTCGATCCGCCGGCCGCGCCGCGGACCGACATGCTAATCAACAAGACCGGCTCGACCAACGGCTTCGGCACCTATGTCGCCTTCGTGCCGGAACGGCGCCTCGGCATCGTCCTGCTGGCCAACCGGAACTATCCGATTCCCGCCCGGGTCGAGGCCGCCTACCGGATCCTGACCGCGCTGGACAAAGAGGCCAAGGCCGACTGAGCCCAGGCGCGGCGGGCCGATGCCCCCCAGGGACCGAGCCCCTCAGCCGTCGACCTTCAGCGCGGCGATGAACGCTTCCTGCGGAATGTCCACCTTGCCGAACTGGCGCATCTTCTTCTTGCCTTCCTTCTGCTTCTCCAGGAGCTTGCGCTTTCTCGTGATGTCGCCGCCGTAGCACTTGGCGGTGACGTCCTTGCGCAGGGCGCGGATGGTCTCGCGGGCGATGATCTTGGCGCCGATCGCCGCCTGGATCGGGATCTGGAACATGTGCTGGGGGATCAGGTCCTTCAGCTTCTCGCACATGGCGCGGCCGCGGCTCTCGGCCCGGGCCCGGTGCACCAGCATGGAGAGGGCGTCGACCGGCTCGGCATTGACCAGGATCTGCATCTTGACCAGGTCGCCCTCGCGATAGTCGGTGAGGTGGTAGTCGAAGCTGGCATAGCCCTTCGACACCGATTTCAGCCGGTCGTAGAAGTCGAACACCACCTCGTTCAGCGGCAGGTCGTACTGCACCATGGCGCGCTTGCCGACATAGTTGAGGTCGACCTGCACGCCGCGCCGGTCCTGGCAGAGCTTCAGGATCGAGCCGAGATAGTCGTCCGGCGTCAGGATCGTCGCCCGGATCCACGGCTCCTCGATCGAGGCGATGCGCACCACGTCGGGCAGGTCGACCGGGTTGTGCAGCTCGAGCTGGCTGCCGTCGTTGAGGTTGACCTTGTAGACCACCGAGGGAGCGGTGGCGATCAGGTCGAGGTTGAACTCGCGCTCCAGACGCTCCTGGATGATCTCCAGGTGGAGGAGGCCGAGGAAGCCGCAGCGGAAGCCGAAGCCGAGCGCCGCCGAGCTCTCCATCTCGAAGGAGAAGCTGGCGTCGTTGAGGCGCAGCCTGCCCATGGCGGCGCGCAGGTCCTCGAACTGGGCGGCGTCGACCGGGAACAGGCCGCAGAACACCACCGGCTGGGCCGGCTTGAAGCCGGGCAGCGGCGTCGCCGTGCCCTTGCGCTCCTCGGTGATGGTGTCGCCGACGCGGGTGTCCGCCACCTCCTTGATCGAGGCGGTGATGAAGCCGACCTCGCCGGGGCCAAGCTGCTCGACGCCCTGCATCTTCGGCCGGAACACGCCGATGCGCTCGACCTCGTAGACCGCATCGGTGCCCATCATGCGAATGCGCTGGTTCTTCCTGAGCGTGCCGTCGACGATGCGCACCAGCACGACCACGCCGAGATAGGCGTCGTACCAGGAGTCGACCAGCAGGGCCTTCAGCGGCGCTTCGCGGTCGCCCTTGGGCGGGGGCAGGCGGGTGACGATCGCCTCCAGCACCAGGTCGATGTTGAGGCCGGTCTTGGCCGAGATCGGCACGGCCTCCGAGGCGTCGATGCCGATGACATCCTCGATCTGCTCCTTGATGCGGTCGGGCTCGGCCGCCGGCAGGTCGATCTTGTTGAGGACCGGCACGATCTCGTGGCCGGCGTCGATGGCGTGGTAGACATTGGCGAGCGTCTGGGCCTCGACGCCCTGGCTGGCGTCGACCACCAGCAGCGAGCCCTCGCAGGCCGCCAGCGAGCGCGACACCTCGTAGGCGAAGTCGACGTGGCCGGGCGTGTCCATCAGGTTGAGGATGTAGGGCTTGCCGTCCTTGGCGACGTAGTTCAGCCGCACGGTCTGCGCCTTGATGGTGATGCCGCGCTCGCGCTCGATGTCCATGCTGTCGAGCACCTGCTCGACCATCTCGCGCTCGCTCAGCGTCCCCGTCGCCTGGATCAGCCGATCGGCCAGTGTCGACTTGCCGTGGTCGATGTGCGCGACGATGGAGAAGTTGCGGATATTGTCGATGGTCTGCGTGCTCATGGGCGCGCAATAGCAGAGCGGCCGTCAGGCGCCAAGGATTCGTGGGGCAGAGGAGGTATGGGACCGAGCGGACTCATCGACGGCCCTGCTCGATCAGCTCCTTCAGAGTTAGGTCGTTGCCGAGAGTCAGACCGCGACGCAGAGTATGGATACGCTGCACGACAGCACGAGTCCGCGCACGATCGGCCTGGCCGGCGAGAGGCACGAGCTTCGCCACCGGCCTCCCGCGACGAGTGATCACGACCTCTTCGCCGCTCTCGACCGTAGCGAGCAGAGCGGCCAACTTGCTCCTTGCCGCGGAGGCGCCGATTTCCAGCATCCTGTCCTCATGCATCTGGGCCTGATCCCATCATTATGCACCACATACCGGATTCTGCGGTTGAACCATCCGACGAAGACGCCCGCGCTTGTGTGCGAAGCGAGCGCCTCCTGCGTTGCCGTTCCCGCGCCGGGCCCTATACTGCTGCCATGACCATACAGCTGACATCCGAACAGGAAGCTCTGGCGCGCAAGGCCGTGGAGGCTGGTGCCGTTTCCTCCGTCGAGGAATTCATATCGGCCGCCATCCAGGCGCTCGACCTCGACGTGAACACCACGGCCGAGGCATTTCTGGGCCTATCGACGGATGCGCTCCGGACGGCGATCCAGGACGGTCTGAACAGCGGCGAAGCCCAGCCCTGGGAAGGGATGGACCACTTCAACGCCCGCATGCGCAGGGCGTATCGCGACCGCCCTGATGCCAAGCATCCGTAAGCGGCCCGCTGCTCTCGCGGATCTCGAGACGATCTGGTTCGCGAGCGCAGATTCGTATGGCATCGCACATGCCGAGCGGATCACGGCTCGCTTCGAAGCCACATTCCGCCTGCTTGCCGAGTTCAAGGAGCTCGGTCGCGCGAGGCCTGATCTGGGAGAAGGCGTGCGGTCCTTTCCCGTGCGCGGCTCCCCCTTCCTCATCTTCTACGTGCCCCCCCCGGCGGTCCCCCCCCCCCGGCGGTCTGGAGATCGTCAGAGTCCTGCACGGTCAGCAGAAGCCGGAAGGTCGGGTTTGACCACGCCCGTCATGACGGCGCAGGTGAAGCCGGGCCCGTAGCGCACGCCTCGGCCGGCAGCACCAGGCGTCCGCCGCTCAGTGCGCCTCCTCCCAGTTGCCGGCGCTGCGAGCGTCGACTCTCAGCGGCACGCGCAGCTTCAGGGCCGGCTCGGGCGCGGCCTCCATCACGGCGGCGATGACGGGCATCGCCGCCTCGACCTCCTCCTGCGGCGCCTCGAACACCAGCTCGTCGTGCACCTGCAGCAGCATGCGGGCCGAGAGCTTCGCGCCGGCGAGGGCCGCGTCCATCCGTGCCATGGCGCGGCGGATGATGTCGGCGGCCGAGCCCTGGATCGGCGCGTTGATCGACTGGCGCTCGACGAAGGACCGCTCCGAGGGGTTCTTGGAGTTGATCGCCGGGAAGTGGCACTTGCGGCCGAAGATGGTCGAGACATAGCCGTTGGCCCGGCAGTCGGCCTTGGTCGCGTCCATGTAGTCGCGGATGCCGGGGAAGCGCTCGAAATATTTCTTGATATAGGCCCCCGATTCCTCGCGCGAGATGCCGAGCTGGTTGGCGAGGCCGAAGGCGGAGATGCCGTAGATGATGCCGAAATTGATCGCCTTGGCCCGCCGGCGCACCAGCGGGTCCATGCCCTCGACCGGCACGCCGAACATCTCCGAGGCGGTCATGGCATGGATGTCGATGCCGTCCTCGAAGGCCTGGCGCAGCTGCGGGATCTCGGCGACATGCGCCAGGACGCGCAGCTCGATCTGCGAATAGTCGGCCGAGATCAGCTTGCAGCCGGGCGCGGCGATGAAGGCGGTGCGGATCTTGCGCCCTTCCTCGGTGCGCACCGGGATGTTCTGCAGGTTCGGCTCGGAGGAGGAGAGCCGCCCGGTCGTGGTGGCGGCGAGCGCGAAGGAGGTGTGCACCCGGCCGCTCCTGGGGTTGACGTAGCCGGGCAGCGCGTCGGTATAGGTCGACTTGAGCTTGGTGATCTGGCGCCAGTCGACGATGCGGCGCGGCAGCTCCAGGCCCTGGGCGGCGAGGTCCTCCAGCACGTCGGCGCCGGTGGCCCATTGGCCCGTCGCCGTCTTCCGGCCGCCGGGGATGCCCATCTTGCCGAACAGGATGTCGCCGAGCTGCTTGGGCGAGCCGACATTGAACGTCTCGCCGGCGAGCGCGTGAATCTCCGCCTCCAGCCGGGCCGCCCCTTGCGCGAAATCGCCGGAGAGACGCGACAGGATCTGCCGGTCGATCATGATGCCGGCCGCCTCCATGCGCGCCAGCACCGCCACCAGCGGCCGCTCCAGCGTCTCGTAGACCGGCACCATGCCCTCGGCCACCAGCCGGGCCTTGAACAGCTGCCAGAGGCGCAGCGTCACGTCGGCATCCTCGGCCGCATAGGCGGTGGCTCGGTCGATCGGCACCTCGGCGAAGCTGATCCGCGCCTTGCCGGTGCCGGTCACCTGCGAATAGGCGATGGGCTTGTGGCCGAGATGGCGCTCGGAAAGCTCGTCCATGCCGTGCGAGCCGAGGCCGCCGTCGAGCACGTAGGACATCAGCATCGTGTCGTCCTGGGGAGCGATGCGGATGCCCTGCTCGCCCATGACAAGCGCGTCGTACTTGATGTTCTGCCCGATCTTGAGGACGGACGGGTCCTCGAGCAGGGGCTTCAACCGCGCCAGCGCCTCGGCGGCCGGCACCTGGCCGGGCAGGAGGCCGGCGCCGAACAGGTCGGCCTTGTCGCGATGGCCGAGCGGCACGTAGCAGGCCCGGCCCGGCGCCAGCGCCAGGGAGAAGCCGACCAGCTCGGCCTGCAGGGCGTCGAGCGAGGTGGTCTCGGTGTCGAAGGCGACGAGGCCGGCGTCGAAGGCCCCGGCGATCCAGCGCTCGAGCTGCTCCAGGCTTCCCACCGTCTCGTAGGCGGCGACGTCGACGGGCACCGCCGTGAGCGCCGCCTTGACCTCCTCCACCCGCCGCGCCGGCGGCGGGCCCGCATCCGGCCTGGCCGCTTCCATGGTGGCGACGGCGACCGCGCCGCCCTCGGGGGTCGCGACCGCCACGGCGACGACCGCAGCCGGGGCGCCACCCGGCGCCTCGCCCGGCGGGATGCGTAGCGTCTCGTCCGGCTCGATCGCCGCCGGATCGAGCCCGGCATCCTCGGCGATGCGCCGCGTCAGGGTGTTGAACTCCATCGCCTTCAGGAAGGCGATGGCGCCGCGGGCATCGAGGCCGGGCGCGACGAGATCGTCGAGCGGCACTTCCAACTGCACGTCATCGACCAGCTTGACCAGCTGCCTGGAGATGCGCGCCAGCTCGGCATTGTCGATCAGGCTCTGGCGGCGCTTCTCCTGCTTGATCTCGGCGGCGCGGGCCAGCAGCGTCTCCAGGTCGCCGTAGTCGGTGATCAGCTGCGCCGCTGTCTTGACGCCGATGCCGGGCACGCCCGGCACGTTGTCGGTGGAATCGCCGGCGAGCGCCTGCACGTCGACCACCTTGGCCGGCGGCACGCCGAACTTCTCCATGACCTCGGCCTCGCCGATGATGCGCTCGGGCCGCGAGCCCTTGGCTTTCTGATCGCCCGAGGCCGGGTCGAACATCACCACGCAGGGCCGGATGAGCTGCATCAGGTCCTTGTCGGCGGAGACGATGGTGACGTCGGCCCCGGCCTCGCAGGCGATGCGGCAATAGGTGGCGATGAGGTCGTCGGCCTCGTAGCGGATCTGCTCGACCGGCTTGAGGCCGAAGGCGCGCACGGCGTCGCGCATCAGCGGGAACTGCGGCACCAGCTCGGCCGGCGGCGGCGGGCGATGCGCCTTGTAGTCGGGGTAGATCTCCTTGCGGAAGCTTTCCTCCGACTTGTCGAAGATGATGGCGAGGTGGGTCGGCTTGTTGCCCATCACCCCCTCGCGGACCATCTTGTGCAGCACGTTGCAGAACAGGCGCACCGCGCCGGTCGGCAGCCTGTCGGAGCGGTAATTGTAGCGCGCGTCCTGGTTCATCGACTGGAAATAGGCCCGGAAGATGAAGGAGGATCCGTCGACCAGGAACACATGGTCGCCTTGCTGGACGGGACGTGGCGCGGGCATGGCGGGCTCTCGATTCTGCGGCCGGGATCATAGCGGCCCGAACGGGGAAGGCGAGCCCTAGAGACCGTTTGGAAACACCGGGCGGGTCGATCCGGCGGATTTCCAAACAGTCTTTCAGCCGAACCAGCCCTTCGAGCGCTCCACCGCCCGGGCGAACAGGGGCCGCGCGTCACGGATCGCTGCGCCGGCGGCGGAGGGCTCGACCAGCCGGTCGCCCGCGGTGGAGACCGGCGGCGGCTCGGCGCCGAGCCCGACGAAGCCGAGCATGGCGACGCCCAGCGCCGTCAGGTCGGCGCTGGCCCGCCGGCGTGCCGGCCGGCCGAGCGCGTCGGCCAGGAACTGCACGAAGCCATCGTCATGGGTGAGGCCGCCGTCGACGGAGACGGCGCCCGCCGCATCCGCGCCGATCAGGGCCTCCAGGAGCTCGACCGCCCGCAGCGCGATGCCCTCCCAGATGGCGCGGGCCATGTCGGCGGGCGTGGTGTCCTGGCGCAGGCCGAGGAATAGGCCGCCGGCGCCGCGGTCCCAGTGCGGCGCCGCCAGGCCCGCCAGCGCCGGCACGAAGACGAGGCCGCGCTCGATCGCGGACGGGCCTGGGCCGAGCGCGCCGTCCATGGGCAGGCCGAGGCTGCGGCCCCAGCCGATGGCGGCGGCGGCAGTGAAGTCGCCGGCGTCGAGGGCATAGAGCGCCGCCTCGCCGGGCAGCTGCCAGGCGAGCGTCGGCACCAGCCCCTCGCGGCCGCGCACCGGCACGGGCCCGCTGACGGCGAGGGCGAAGGTGCCGGTGCCGAAGGTGATCTTGGCGTCGCCCGCGGCGCGGCAGCCATGGCCGTAGAGCGCGGCCTGCTGGTCGACCAGGCTCGCCGTCAGCGGGCGCTCGGCGCCGCCGATCTGCACCGGTCCGAAGTCTCCGGCGCAGGGCAGGATCGGTGGCAGCAGCGCGAGCGGCACGCCGAACAGGGCGGCGAGATCGCCGTCCCAGCAGCGCCGGTCGAGGTCCATCAGGCTGGTGCGGGAAGCGGTGGCGGCATCGGTGGCGTAGCGACCGGTCAGCCGGCCGAGGAGGAAGACGTCCGAGGTGGCGAGGCCGAGCCGCCCGGCAGCGGCGGCGGCCGCCACCTCGGGGACCTCCCGCAGCAGCCAGGCGAGCTTGGAAGCGGAGAAATAGGCATCGAGCGGCAGGCCGGCCCGCTCCGCGACCAGGGCCTTCTGCGCAGCGCCGAACCCGTCGAGCCGGGGCTGCGTGCGCTGGTCCTGCCAGACGATGGCGCGGTGCAGCGGCTGCCGGGTGTCGCGGTCCCAGGCGACGACGGTCTCGCCCTGGTTGGCGAGAGCGACGGCATCCGGCACGCCATGCGCGGCGACAGCCCGGCCGATCAGCGTCTCCACGGCCGCGGCGATCTCCCCGGCATCGTGCTCGACCCGGCCGGGGCCGGGGAAATGCTGCTGGTGGGCGATGCCGCCGACGGTCTCGAAGCGGCCGTCGTCGAACAGCACATGCGCCTTGGTCGAGGTGGTGCCCTGGTCGATGGCCAGCACGTTCATGGAGAGGCTCCCGAGAGATCGCGCAGGATCGCCCGCGCCGCGGCCCGGCCCTCCAGGGCGCAGCCGCCGGAGCTGCGCACGCCGCGCAGCACGTTGCCGGCGGCGAAGACCGCGGGATCGCCGGTGCGGAAATCCTTGTCCACTGCCGGGCCGCCCCTGGCCGTGAGCGGCAGGCCGGCGGCGCGCGCCAGGGCGGCCTCCGGCACCCAGCCGGCGGTGAAGACCACGGCGTCGCAGGCAACCTCCTCGCGCCGGCCGTCGGCATGAACGAGGGTGACGCCTTCGACACGCGCACCGCCGCGGATCGCCTCGACGCGGGTGCCGTGGACGACCGGCACGCCGAAGACCAGCCTGGCGCCGAGCGCCGCCGGCCAGGGCGCCTCGGACCAGGCCGCCTCCCCGACGATCAGGCGCGGCCTGACCCCGACATGGCGCAGGGTCAGCAGCGTGGAGAAGGCGACGAGCTCGGTGCCGACGATCACCGGCGCGCGGCAGGGGGTGAGGCTTTCGAGATAGACGAAGCGCTGCAGCGCCCCGGTGGTCATCACCCCGAAGGGCCGCGACCCGGAGACCAGCCGGGCCGCGCGCGTGCCCTCGCGCACCCCCGTCGCCAGCAGGATGCGCTTCGCCTCCAGATGGTAGGGCCCCTCCGGGCCGCTGACCTCCAGGACACCGCCCGGGGCGAGCATCGTGGCGACATGGCCCGTGCGCCGGTCGATGCCGGCCGTGGCCGTGCGAAGGGCCGCGGCATAGCGCGGCCCGGTCCAGACCCGGTGGAAATCGACCATGCCGAAGCCGATATGCCCGCAATGGCGCGGCACGCCGCCGGCCTCGGCCTCGCGCTCCAGCACGACCGGCGCCAGGCCCGCCGCAGCCAGGCTGCGCGCGGCGGAGAGGCCTGCCGGGCCGCCGCCGACGATGGCGACCTCGACCGCCTCACGCCGCATGAGGCATCTCCGGCGCCTCGAGCAGCCGCCCCTCGGCCATGGCGCAGACCCGCGCCTGGCAATTGAAGCCCTGGCAGCGGCCCATCATGGCGCGGGTGCGCCGCTTCAGGCCGCCGAGGTCGCCGGCAGGGAGCGGACCGGCCAGCGCCGCCTCGATCTCATCGGCGGTGACATATTCGCACAGGCAGACCAGGTCGCCCCGCCCAGGCCGCTGATGGTCGCGCGGCAGGTGCTCGGCGAGGTTGGGCATGCGCGGCCAGGCCGGATCGTTCAGCGGCTTCAGGCCGACGAAATGCTCCGCCACCAGGGCCGCCACATGCTGGCCGATGCCGAGCGCCGCGGTGAGGCCGGTCGAGCGGATGCCGCCGGCGACGATCCAGCGCTCGGCCGGCAGCGCCTCGATGACGAAATCCTTGAACTGCGTCGCCGGGCGGATGCCGGCATAGGTGGCGGTGACCGGCTCGTCGCGCAGCGCCGGCACGATCCGGCCGGCGGCGCCGATCAGCGCTTCCAGGGCGGCGCGGTCGACGGTGCCGATCTCGCGCTCCTCCTGCTCCTCGGCGGTCGGGCCGACCAGGACGTTGCCGAAGATGGTGGGCGTCACCACGACGCCCTTGGTGCGCTCGTTCGGCACCGGCAGCACGATGGTCGAGAGGAACCGCCGCGCGGTCTTGTCGAACACCACGAACTGGCCCTTGCGCGGCTTGATGGTGAACGGGCTGTCACGGTGCAGCGCCTCGACCCGGTCGCCGAAATTGCCGGCGCAGTTGACGACGAGGCCGGCGCGGACCGGGCCCGCCGCCGTGTCGAGCGTCCAGCCGCCGGCCTCGCGCCGCGCCCCGCGCACCTCCGCCCGGCGCAGGATCGCCGCCCCGTTCAGCACCGCCTGCAAGGCATAGGCGTGCGGGGCGGACCAGGGATCGATCAGGTGCTCGCCCGGCACCAGCAGGGCGCCGGCGACGTCGGGGCCGAGGTGCGGCGCCTTGGCGAAGATCTCGTCTCGCGCCAGCGGGCGCACGCCGTCGACGCCGTTGCGATGCGCCTGGTCGGCGATGACTGGCAGGCGCTGCAGCTCCTGCTCGCTCCAGGCGGCGAGGACGGCGTCGGTCTCCAGCAGCGGCAGGTTCATGCGCTCGCGGATCGCGAGATAGTCGGCCCGCCCCGCCTGCATCAGCCGCAGCTCCAGGCTGCCGGGCGGCGCGTCGAAGCCGGTGTGCAGGATGGCCGAATTGCCCTTGCTGGCGCCGGACAGCAGGTCGGCGCCCCGCTCCAGCAGCACGCAGCGAAGGCCGCCGAGCGTCAGCGCCCGCAGCACGGCGCAGCCGGCCAGGCCGCCGCCGATCACCGCGGCATCGTAGAGGGGAACGTCTGAAGACATGACGGGAGATTAAGCAGGATTCTCGTGCCGCGCCCAGGGGGCTGGCCAAGCCATGGCCGGAATCGTGCCCGAAGTCTCCCGGAGCTCCAGCGATCTCGGCAAATCCGGAAGTTGATCAGATAATCGTCTTCCCATCATCTGATCGCGTGCCCGTGACATGCCTTCTTCCGCCGGGAAGATCGACCTCATCGACAGCAAGGCCGTCAAGAGCCTCGTCGAGGCGCGAGCCGTGCATGGCGCCACCATTCTCGGACAACCCGGCGGCTGGGCCGTGGTGGTCCGCTACGGCGCGATGGAGCGTGCCATTGCCGGGCAGAAGTCGCGCCGTGCACGCCTCTGGCGACATGCCGACACGGCCATCGGCTTCGTGCGTGCGGAACTCGGCCTGGACCGCTTCGAGATCGATGCCGCCGATCATGATGCGAATGCCGTCGAGCGGCGCCGTCCGGATACCGCCGAGCGGCAGCGCCAGGTCCGGACCGCAGCCGCCCGTGATGCATGGTTTCGCACCGAGGTCGAACAGGCTCTCAAGGAGGCGGACGATCCGGCCACGCCGTGGACCTCGAACGAGGACATGCAGGCCGAATGGGAGGAGGAGCGAGCGGAACTCCTGAAGCGGATCGCCGCGCAAGACCCCGGCACGTGATCGTCGTCTGGCTTCCGAGGGCCAAGGCCGACCGCCGCCGCCTCACGGCTCACATCCCAGGCGACAGCCCCCGTGCAGCGCTCGAGCAAGGCGGACGCATCCGCGCGAGCATCGGGCATCTCGCCGACAATCCCGATCTCGGGCGTCGCGGTCGCGTGCCAAGCGGAATTTCCGAACTCCGCCCACAGGGCGGGCTCGGAAATTCTGCAGACTCTCAAAGCTTCGGCACGCGCGAGCGCGTGGTACCCCGCACGCCCTATATCGTTGTCTATCGCCGCGTCGCGCCCGGACGCATCGAGCTGCTTCGCATCCTGCACGGCGCTCAGCAATGGCCGCCCGAACCGTGACCCACGCACGAACCCGGGCCTTCCGCAGCGCCGGGCGAGCCCCTATGTTCGCGCCATGGCCTTCTCCCCCGACGAGCTCGAACGCTATGCCCGCCACATCGTCATGCGCGATGTGGGCGGGCCCGGCCAGCAGGCGCTGGCCAGGGCCCGCGTGCTGGTGATCGGCGCCGGCGGGCTCGGTGCGCCGGTGCTGCTCTATCTCGCCGCCGCCGGCGTCGGCACGATCGGCATCGTCGACGACGACACGGTGGCGCTTTCCAACCTGCAGCGCCAGGTGATCCACCGCACCGCCGATATCGGGGCGCCGAAGGTGGCGAGCGCGCATGCGGCCATCGCCGCCCTCAACCCGCATGTGGGGGTAGAAAGCCACGCCCTGCGGCTCGATGCCGGCAACGCCGCCGGGCTCGTCGGGCGCTACGACATCGTGCTCGACGGCTCCGACAATTTCGACACGCGCTATGCCGTCTCCGATGCCTGCTACGTCGCCCGCCGGCCGTTGGTCACCGGGGCGCTCGGCGTGTTCGACGCGACGCTCACCACCATCCGCGCCCACGAGACCGGGCCCGACGGCCGGCCGAACCCGACCTGGCGCTGCCTGTTCCCGGAGCGGCCGCCGCCGGGCACGGTGCCGAGCTGCGCCGAGGCCGGCGTGCTGGGCGCGCTCGCCGGCGTGCTCGGCTCGATGATGGCGCTGGAGGCGATCCGCGAGATCGTCGGCTTCGGCGAGGGCCTGGTCGGCCGGCTGATCCATATCGACGCCCGATCCATGCGCTTTGCCGAGACGCGCTACGATTGGGACCCCGACAATCCGCTGAGCGGCGTGGCGGCGACAGGACGCGGCGTCTGAGCAGTTGCGCTGGAGCCGCGACAATGGCACTTGCGTGCCATGTCAGAGCTCGTCGCCGTCAGCCGCGTCTTCCTGCGCGCCCTCACCGTGGAGGCGCATATCGGGTATTACGCCCATGAGAAGGGCGTGAAGCAGCCGCTGGTCGTCGAGGTCGAGCTGACGCTCGACCAGGCCCGCTTCGGCGACGACGACATCCGCCGGACCGTCGACTACACGCAGGTCGCCAGGTATGCGCACACGCTGGCGGAAAGCCATGTCGACCTGATCGAGACCTTCGTCGAGCGGCTGGCGGACCTGTGCCTGGCCATGACCCATGTGGTCGCCGTGCGCGTGCGCGTTGAGAAGCCGCGCGCCGTGCCCGGCGCCATGGCCGGCGTCGAGGTGGTGCGGGTGCGCCGGGCGGGCGGGTGAGCGGCGGACGCCATTCGGCATCTCACGCGTGGGCCGTGCCGGTGGAACACTATCCTGCCGCCGGCAGTGTTCGCGTGGATGGGCGGGTCAAGCCCGCCCATGACGGAACGGTTGCGGCAAGGACAGAAACGGTCGCACCACCCGCGACCGTCATGGCCGGGCTTGACCCGGCCATCCACGCGAACGCCACATAGACAGAACAGTCGGGACCTTCGGTGGCCGTTCCACCACATGCCCGCCTTCGGTAGCACCCGGTCGAGTCCGTAGTCGCCGATCGGGCCGCTCAGAGCCCCTCGAACAGGGCGCTGGAGATGTAGCGTTCGGCGAAAGAGGGGATGATCACCACGATCGACTTGCCCTCCATGCCGGGGCGCGCGGCGAGCTCCAGCGCCGCCGCGACCGCCGCGCCGGACGAGATGCCGCCGGGGATGCCTTCCACCCGCGCCAGCAGGCGGGCGGTGTCGAAGGCGGTCTGGTTGCCGACGGTGATGACCTCGTCGATCACCGAGCGGTCGAGCACGTCGGGGATGAAGCCGGCGCCGATGCCCTGGATCTTGTGCGGGCCGGGCTGGCCGCCGGAGAGCACGGGCGAATCCTCCGGCTCGACCGCGACGATCTTCAGCCCGGGCTTGCGGGGCTTCAGCACCTGGCCGACGCCGGTGATGGTGCCGCCGGTGCCGACGCCGGAGACGAAATAGTCGATGTCGCCCTTGGTGTCGTTCCAGATCTCCTCAGCCGTGGTCAGCCGATGGATCTCCGGATTGGCGGGGTTGCGGAACTGCTGCGGAATCACCGCGTTCGGCAATTCCCGGACGATCTCCTCGGCCTTGGCCACGGCGCCGCGCATGCCCTGGGACGCCGGGGTCAGCACCAGCTCGGCGCCGAGCAGGGCCAGCATCTTGCGGCGCTCGATCGACATGGATTCCGGCATGACCAGGATCAGGCGGTAGCCGCGCGCCGCGGCGACGAAGGCGAGCGCGATGCCGGTGTTGCCGGAGGTCGGCTCGACCAGCACCGTCTCGGCATTGACGACGCCGGACGTCTCCAGCGCGTCGATCATGCTGACGCCGATGCGGTCCTTGACGCTGGCGATCGGGTTGAAGAACTCGAGCTTGGCCAGGATGCGCGCCTTGACGTTCCGGGCCTTGGCCAGCCGGTTGAGCTGCACCAGCGGCGTGTCGCCGATCGTCTCGGTGATCGACTGGTAGATGCGGCCGCGGCCGGGCGTGCGCGCCGGCTCGGTCTTGGATTGCAGCGCGGAAGCGGACATGGCGTTCATCCCTGAAGGCTTGGGTTGACGGGGGTCGATCACTATTCCCATGAGAAGCAGATATTCACGGGGAAAACACGTTTTCAAGCGGGTGAAGATGGAGAGCGGCCGTCAGAGCGGCAGTCTCAGATCGCAAAATCGATGCCCATCGGCGCGCCGCCGAACACGCTCCTGGCCTCGGCGTCGCGCACGAGATCGTCGACCGTGATGCGGTCGAGCTCGGCCAGGAAAGCTTCGGAGGCGCTGGTCACCGCGGGGCCGATCACCTGCTCCACCAGCCGCGAGGACGGCGCCGGCTCGTCGTCGAGCGCGGTCGCGGTCATGGCGGCGCGCACCACGTCGCCGGCGGTGATGCGCCGGCGCTCGCGCGCCAGCTCGTAGCCGCCGCGCGGGCCGCGCACGCCCTTGAGGATGCCGTGGCGCACCAGCGCCTGCAGCAGCGTCTCCAGGTGGCGCGGCGGCAGGGCGTGGCGGGCGGCGAGAGCCTTGGCGGCGACGGGGGCCGGTCGGGCGTGGTGGGCGATGTCGACCACGGCGGCGATGCCCAGCATCGAGCGACGCGACAAAAGCTGCATGCCTGGCCTCTCCCTCAGGGGCCGACGGTTCCCGTCGAACCGAAGCCGCCCGCCCCGCGCGTGGTCCCGTCCACAGCCGTCGCTTCGACCGGGTGCGCCCGCGTCACCGGCGCGATCACCAGCTGCGCGATACGCATGCCGTGCGTCACCACGAACGGCTCCGAGCCCAGGTTGATCAGCGCGACCTTCACCTCACCGCGATAGTCCGCATCGATCGTTCCGGGCGCGTTCAGAACGGTGACGCCGCTTTTCACAGCCAGCCCGGAGCGAGGACGCACTTGTCCTTCATAGCTCTGTGGAATTTGGAACACCAGCCCCGTCGGCACCAGCGCCCGGCCGAGCGGCGGCAGCACCAGGTTGTTCTCCCCAAGCGCCGCCATCAGGTCCATGCCGGCGGCTCCTTCGGTCTGGTAGGCCGGCAGCGGCAGGTTGGCGGCGTGCGGAAGCTTGACGATGGGCAGGGACAGCATTGCGGGTCCGGGAACTATGCGGGATGGGGCGAGGCGGCGTCAGCGGGGCGCGAGCATGGTCGCGGCGCGCGCGATCAGGGCATGGGCCACCGCGGCCTTGCCCATCTCGGACCAGCTCTCGACGCCGTCGCGGCTGACCAGGTGCACGCGGTTGCGGTCGCCGCCCATCACGCCGCTTTCGGCCGAGACGTCGTTGGCGACGATGAGGTCGCAGCCCTTGCGCGCCAGCTTGGCCTTGGCATGCTCGACCACCTTCTCGGTCTCGGCGGCGAAGCCGATGACCAGGGCCGGGCGGTGGGCCAGGTCGCCGGCGATGGTCGCCAGGATGTCGGGGTTCTCCACCAGGGCGAGCCGCGGCGCGCCGTCGGGTCCCTTCTTGAGCTTCTGGGCGCCGGCCTCGGCCACCCGCCAGTCGGCGACGGCGGCGGTGAAGATGGCGATGTCGGCGGGCAACGCCCGGCGCACCGCCTCCAGCATCTCCCGCGCGGTCTCGACGCGGACCAGGCTGACGCCGGCGGGCGCCGGCAGCGTCACCGGTCCGGACACCAGCGTCACCCGGGCGCCGGCGGCGACGGCGGCGGCAGCCAGGGCATAGCCCTGCTTGCCGGAGGACCGGTTGGCGATGAAGCGGACGGGATCGATCGGCTCGTGGGTCGGGCCGGCGGTGACCAGCACGTGCCGCCCGGCCAGCGCGGCCCCGGCCCCGGCCGAGGCCGGCAGCGGGATCAGCGTGTCGCCGGCGAGCGCCGCCTCGATCGCGGCGACGATCTCGAGCGGCTCGGCCATGCGGCCCGGCCCGTACTCGCCGCAGGCCATCTCCCCCTCGTTGGGGCCGACCATGGCGACGCCGTCCGCCGCGAGCACGGCGCGGTTGCGGGCGGTGGCGGGGTGCAGCCACATGCGCACGTTCATCGCCGGGGCGACCAGCACCTTCTTGTCGGTGGCGAGCAGGGCCGTCGAGGCGAGGTCGTCCGCCCGCCCCTGCGCCATCTTGGCCATGAGGTCGGCGGTGGCCGGGGCGACGACCAGGAGGTCGGCATCGCGCGACAATTCGATATGGCCCATCTCCGCCTCGTCGGTGAGGGAGAAGAGGTCGGTGAACACCTTGTCGCCGGTGAGGGCGGCCACGGCGAGCGGGGTGACGAAGTGCTGGGCCGCCGCGGTGAGGACCGCGCGCACCGAGGCCCCGCGCTCGCGCAGGCGACGGATGAGATCGAGGGCCTTGTAGGCGGCGATGCCGCCGCCGATGACGAGCAGGATGCGCTTGCCGGCGAGACGGGCGGTCATGGGGGCTCTCCAGTGCCCTGAGCAGCTTCTCGTGGCTTAAGTCACGACTTGATTCTGCATTCTCCATGCAAAATCAATGCTGCTCAGGCTATTCAAAGTGTAAGCAGGTTCGGGAGAACCTGCTTAGCGGCATAGCATGCCGGGCACCGCGGCGTGAATGCGCTCCCGTCGCCGGCGGGCGCAGCGCAGCCCTGCGGTCAGGGCCTGGCCTCGACCTGCCCCAGGCCCTGCAGCACCCTCTGCGCCATCTTGGCGTAGTCGCCGTCGAAATGATGGCCGCCCGGCAGGGTGATGATCTCGACATGCGCTGGATCGAGCTGGCCGCAGGCCGAGCGCTTGCCCTCGTCGGACCCCTGGAGGCACTGGATTCGCGGCCCCTCGATGGCGGCGACGGCCTGCACGGTGGCGTAATGCGGCGCGGCGACCTTCCAGAAGCCGATGGCATAGTCGACGATATGCGACAGGCCGATCAGCGACACCAGGCGCACCCGCGCCCGCGTCGCCGGCGACAAGCGGGCATAGACGGTGGCGATCACGTCGGCGCCGTAGGAATAGCCGACCAGCAGCAGCGGACGGTCCGCCGGGAAGGTCGCGACCATGCGCTCGATCACCGCCGCCGTCTCCTCGGGCGAACGGCGATCGATGAAATAGGCCAGGCTGTTGAGGCCGATCGTGGTGATGCCGGCCTTGGCGAAGGTCTTGGCCAAGCTGTCGGTGATGCCCCACCAGCCGCCGTTGCCCGACAGCACCACGGCCAGCGGGCCATGCGGGTCGTGCCCGTCGACCATCACCACCGGCAGGTCGGCGAGCCCGGGCGGCACGTCGGTCGCCAGAGGCTCGCCGAGCGCCCCCCAGACCGACCGGAAATATTGCGGGAACCAGCGAGGCCCCACCCGGCTGGCGGCATAGGTGACCCCGGCGACCAGGCACACGGCCAAGCCGAGAAGGATGAGACGTCGGGTCTTGCGCATGGAAAGCTTCGTTGACGTTGCGGCCCTTGTTCCCGCGGACCATGGCGTCACGAAGGCACAAGCGTGTCGGAGTGCGGCGCAGCAGCGTCGCCGCAGCCGGATCGGATCGAATCGCGCGGGGTCAACGCGGCGCCAGCACCATCACCATCTGGCGGCCTTCGAGCGCAGCGTCCGACTCGACCTTGGCGATGGTGCCGGTGTCGTCCTTGACACGATTGAGAAGGCGGTAGCCGATCTCCTGATGCGCCATCTCGCGTCCGCGGAAGCGCAACGTCACCTTGACCTTGTCGCCCTCCTCGAAGAAGCGACGCATGGCCTTCATCTTGACGTCGTAATCGTGGTCGTCGATCGCCGGACGGAGCTTGATCTCCTTGATCTCGACGGTCTTCTGGTTCTTGCGGGCTTCGGCAGCCTTCTTCTGTTCGTTGAACTTGAACTTGCCGTAGTCCATGATCTTGCAGACGGGCGGATCGGCGTTCGGGGCCACCTCGACCAGATCGAGCCCGGCTTCATAAGCCATGGCGATCGCTGCTCGTGTCTCGGTGATCCCGCGATTCTGGCCGTCCTGATCGATCAGCATCACTTCGCGGTTCCGAATCTCCTCGTTTGTGCGCGGTCCGTCTTTCACGACCGGCGCGGCGGTCCTCATAGGGCGACGAATGGCTGCGGTCTCCTGTGCCGTTTCCGAATTATCATCAGGCGCGCGAAAGCGCTCACGTTCCACGTGCTCTTCGGGCCGTTGAAGATCGGCCTGATGGGTCGTGAAGTCAACCGCTCGCGCCGGCGCGAGCGGTAAAATCGACGCGGCGTGCCTCGTTCACCACGTTCGCACCGTGGCGGAGAGCCGGCGCGGCGGCGGCGGGTGAGGTGCCGGGGCTCAAGCGCTGGCCATCTGGCGCGACACCAGGAGCTTGTCGATGCGCCGGCCGTCCATGTCGACCACCTCGAATCGCCAGCCGCCCCACACCACCTGGTCGCCCTCCTCCGGCATGCGCGCCAGGCGGCTGAGCACGAAGCCGGCGATGGTGTGGAAATCCTCGTCCTTCGGCCAGTCGGCGATCGCCAACCGGGCGAAGGCCTCCACCGCGCTCATGCTGCCGTCGACCAGCAGCGAGCCGTCCTCGCGCACGAAGACCTCCGGGTGGGAATCGGTGGTGTCGGCAATGTCGCCGGCGATGGCCTCGAGCAGGTCGGTCTGGGTGACGAGGCCCTGCAGGGCGCCGTATTCGTCGACGACGATGGCCATGCGTACCGGCTGGGCCTTGAACTGCTCCAGCACGCTCAAGACCGGCCTGGACTCGTAGATGACGATCGGCTGGCGCAGGGCCGCCTTCGGATTGAACGGCTTGCCGTCGAGGGCCTGGTCGAGCAGGTCGCGCTTGAGCACCATGCCGACGACGTTGTCGGACTGGCCACGCCCGACCAGGAGCTGCTCGTGCGGGCATTCGCGGATCGCCTTCAGCGTCGCATCCAGGGGGTCGTCGACGTCGATCCAATGGATATCCGGGCGCGGCGTCATGATGTCGCCGATCGGCCGCTCGCCGATGTTGAAGATGCGCTCCACCACGTGCTGCTGCGTCGGCTTGAGCAGGCCGGCCTGGCGGCTGGCGGCGACCAGGAGCTTCAGCTCCTCCGGCGAATGCAGCGATTCCTCGCTCGCGCCGGGCCGCAGGCCGGCCAGGCGCAGCGTCTGGTTGCCGAGCCAGTTGAGCGAGGCGATCGCCGGCCGGAACAGGGTGAGGAACCAGCCGAGCGGACGCACCACCGCCAGTGAAGTCCGCTCGCTGCGCTGCAGGGCCAGGCTCTTGGGGGCGAGCTCGCCGAGCACGATGTGCAGGGCGGTGATGATGACGAAGGCGATGATGACGGCGATGGTGTGGGCGCCGGTCGTCGCCAGGGAGCCGGGCAGCCACCACAGCAGCGGCTCGATGACGCGCGCCAGCGCCGGCTCGCCGAGCCAGCCCAGGCCCAGGGAGGAAATGGTGATGCCGAACTGGCAGGCGGCGAGATAGGCGTCGAGACGCTCGGTGGCACGCTGCAGGACGCGAGCGTTCGTCCGCCCCTCGGCGACCAGCTCGGTGACGCGGCTGCGGCGCACCGCCACCAGCGCGAATTCGGAAGCCACGAAGAATCCGTTGGCGAGCACCAGGAAAACCACGGCGGCCAGGCCGAGCACCACCACGGTCGTATCGTCGAGAAGGAACATTCCATCCGTCGGTCGAGATCAATCGGAGCGGGATGGATAGCATAGGCGGACCGCACGCGTCGCGCTCGTTGCGCCGGTCCCACAGCCTACATGCCGGCCTGGAGCAGCTCGGCATAGACGGCCAGGGTCGACCGGCACATCGCCTCCAGCGAGAAGTGCTCCTCCACATGGGCGCGGGCCCGCAGCGCCATGACCTCGCGCGCCGAGGCCCCGAGGCTCAGCGCCTCGCCGAGGGCCTCGGCGAGCGCAACCGGGTCGGACGGCGGCACACGCCAGCCGGTGCGCACCAGCGCCGGGGTCTCGGGCGGCGCCAGCACCGTCTCGGGCGTGGCGCCGTGGTCGGCGACCACCACCGGGCAGCCCATGGCCTGCGCCTCCACCGCGGTGCGCCCGAAAGCCTCCGGGCTGGTGGAGGGGATGGCGGCCGCGGCCGCGGCGAGATAGGCCGCCGGCATGTCGGCGCAATGGCCGACGCGGCGCACGATGCCGACCAGCTTCTTCTCCAGGACGAGCGCGTCGAGCTCGGCGACGTAGCCGTCCCGGCCCTGGTGGTCGCCGGCCAGCACGAACACCGCGTCCTCCAGCCCGTCGGCGACGAGGATGGCCGCCGCCTCGATCAGCACGCGCTGCCCCTTCCAGCCGGTGAGCCGGCCGGGCAACAGCACCACGCGCTGGTGCGGCGCCACGCCCCAGGCCTGGCGCAGCGCCTCCACCCGGTCGAGCGACACCACCGCCGGCGTGAAGGCGGCAAGGTCGGTGCCGCGCGGGATGACGTGCAGGCGCGGCGCCGCCTCGGGCCAGGTCTGCGCGATCGCCCGGCCGGTGAAGGCGGAATTGGCGATGACCGCATCGCCGCGGGCCATGATCGAATTGTAGCGCCGCTTGAGGGCGTTCCCGGCGGAATAGGTGCCGTGATAGGTGGTCACGAACGGCATCCGCAGCCGCCGCGACGCCCAAAGCCCGGACCAGGCCGGGGCACGCGAGCGGGCATGGATGATGTCGACGTTCTCCTCGCGGGCGAGCTCGACGAGCCGTGCCGCGTTGCTCCACATGCGCAGCGGGTTCTTGGTGGCGGCGGGAAAGGGGATCCACAGCCCGCCACGCGCCTGCAGCTCGCCGACCAGCCGGCCGCCCTGCGTGGCCACCAGGGCGCGGGCGCCGGCCTCGGCCAGGGCGGCGGCGATATCGATGGTGGTGCGCTCGGCCCCGCCGGTCTCCAGCGCCGGAATCAGCTGCAGGACGGTGATGCCGGCAAGCGAAACGGGCGCGCCGCGCCGGTCTGCGACCTCGTCGGGGCTCGATGGCGGCGGGGTTGTGGCTGGAACATCCGGCATGGCACGCTTATAAGCATGCCCCCCATCCGAGGAAACCGCTCTGCATGCCGGATCCCCTTTTTCTCGACGTCGGCGAAGGCATCGAGCGGCGGCGAATCGCCTGGCGCCACCAAGCCGGCCGGCCCGGAAGCACCCGCCCCGGCCTGGTCTGGCTGGGCGGCTTCCGCTCCGACATGCTGGCGACCAAGGCCTCGCATCTCGCCGAATGGGGCGCGCAGGCCGGGCGGGCGGTGACGCGCCTGGACTATTCCGGCCATGGCGAATCCGGCGGGCGGTTCGAGGACGGCACGATCGGGCGCTGGCTGGAGGAAGCGCTGGCGGTGATCGCGGCGGCGACGGACGGCCCCTCGATCCTGGTCGGCTCGTCCATGGGCGGCTGGATCGCGCTCCTGGCGGCGCGGCGCCTCGCCGGCACGCCGCGCGCGCCGGCCGGGCTGGTGCTGATCGCGCCGGCGGCTGACTTCACCGAACGGCTGATGTGGGCCGGATTCCCCGAAGCGGTGAAGCGGCAGATCATGGAGCAGGGCTCATGGCGGCGCCCCTCCGCCTATTCCGACGAGCCCTATCCCATCACCCGCGGGCTGATCGAGGAGGGCCGGCGCCACCTCCTGCTCGATGCGAGCATCGCCGTCGGCTGCCCGGTGCACATCCTGCAGGGCATGGCCGACCCGGACGTGCCCTGGCCACACGCCATGGCCCTGGTCGAGCGCCTGTCGACCGACGCGGTGACGACGACGCTGATCAAGGATGGCGACCACCGCCTGTCGCGGCCGCAGGACCTCGCCAAGCTGGTCGAAGCGATCGAGGAGATCGCCTGAGCGCACCCCTGCCGGCCGCCCGCTCCGGCCTTCCGCCCTGTCACACCACTGCCACGTTCGGGGCGGAGACGTTGCAGTGCAACAGGGATGCATCTCATGCTGAAAGACAAGGCTGCCGTCATCACCGGCTCGACCTCCGGCATCGGACTCGCCATCGCGCGCGCTTTCGCCAAGGAGGGCGCCCACCTCATGATCAACGGCCTCGGCGACGCCGCCGAGATCGAGAAGACCCGCGCCGGCATCGAGGCCGAGTTCGGGGTCAAGGTGCTCTATTCCGGCGCCAACCTGATGAACGGCCCCGAGGTGACCAAGCTGATCGCCGACGCGGCCGAGGCGTTCGGCGCGGTGGACGTGCTGGTCAACAATGCCGGCATCCAGCATGTCGATCCGATCGACGTCTTTCCCGACGACAAGTGGGAGGCGATCATCCGCCTCAACCTGGTCGCCTCCTTCTACGCCATCAAGGCGGCGCTGCCCGGCATGAAGCACAAGGGCTGGGGCCGCATCATCAACACCGCCTCGGCGCATGCCTTCGTCGCCTCGCCCTTCAAGTCGGCCTATGTCTCGGCCAAGCACGGCATCGCCGGCCTGACCAAGACCGTGGCGCTGGAGGTGGCGCAGCAGAACATCACCTGCAACTCCATCTGCCCCGGCTATGTCTGGACGCCGCTGGTCGAGGCGCAGATCCCCGACACGATGAAGGCGCGCAACCTCACCAAGGAGCAGGTGATCCACGACGTGCTGCTCGCCGCCCAGCCCACCAAGCAGTTCGTCACCGTCGACCAGGTGGCGGCGCTCGCCGTGTTCCTGTGCTCGGACGCCGCCTCGCAGATCACCGGCGCCAACCTGCCGATGGACGGCGGCTGGACCGCCGAATGAGCCCCAAGGCGGCCGCGAGCCCGCGCAAGCCGGTCAACCTGGCGCTGCAGGGCGGAGGCGCGCACGGCGCCTTCACCTGGGGCGTGCTCGACGCGTTCCTGGAGGACGGGCGTCTCGACGTCAAGGCGATCACCGGCACCAGCGCCGGCGCGATGAACGCGGTCGTCTGCGCCGAGGGCTACCTGGAGGGCGGGCCCGAGGGCGCGCGGGCCCAGCTCACGCAGTTCTGGCGCGAGGTCAGCCGCGAAGGCGCCTTCTCGCCGCTGCAGCGCACGCCGCAGCAGCGGCTGATGGGCGACTGGTCGCTCGACCATTCCTGGATCGCGCAATGGTGGGAGACGGGGCTCAGGCTGTTCAGCCCCTACCAGCTCAACCCGATGAACCTCAACCCGCTGCGCGACTTCCTGGCGAAGATCATCGACTTCGAGCGGGTGCGGCGGGACGGCGGCATCAAGCTGTTCATCTCCGCCACCAATGTGCGCACCGGCCGCATCCGGGTGTTCGAGAACCAGGAGCTCACCGCCGACATGGTGATGGCCTCGGCCTGCCTGCCGGAAACCTTCCAGGCGGTGATGATCGACGGCGAGCCCTATTGGGACGGCGGCTACATGGGCAATCCGGCCCTGTTCCCGCTGTTCTACACCGAGGCGCCCGACGACATCGTGCTGGTGCAGATCAACCCGATCCATCGCGACGAGGTGCCGCGCACGGCCGTCGACATCAGCAACCGGCTGAACGAGATCACCTTCAACGCGTCGCTGCTCAGCGAATTCCGCGCCATCAAGCTGGTGAAGGAGCTGATCGCCCAGGGCCGGCTCAGCCAGACCGAATATCGCGACGTGCGCATGCACCGCATCGCGGTCGACGACACCATCAAGAACCTCGACGCCTCCTCCAAGCTCAACGCCGAATGGGGCTTCCTGACCATGCTGCGCGACAAGGGGCGCGAGGCGGCCCAGCATTTCCTCGCCCGGCATTTCGACGCCATCGGCCACGTGGCGACGCTCGACCTGGACGACCCGTCGCTGCCCTGAGGCGTTTTGCGATCCGGCGGAATCGCAAGGACTCGCAAAGACGCGTCGAGCCCAAGCGTCGGAGCAAGACGGCGCTTCCGTCCAAACACGCCTTGCTCCAGGGCCGGCGGCGGCATGCCGCGCCTTGCACCCGCCTGCCCCCTCGTCTAAGCAGCCTCGCGGATTTGGCGTAGAGGTGACGACATGGCGACCCACAAGCTCCTGCTCCTGCCCGGCGACGGCATCGGCGTCGAAGTGATGGCGGAGGTGAAGCGCCTCGTCGCCTTCCTCGACAAGTCCGGCCTCGCCGCCTTCGAGATCGAGGAGGACCTGGTCGGCGGCTCCGCCTATGACGCGCACGGCGTGGCCATCACCGATGCCGCGATGGATCGGGCGCAGGCGGCCGACGCGGTGATCTTCGGCGCGGTCGGCGGCCCGAAATGGGCCGACGTGCCCTATGCCGCCCGGCCCGAGGCCGGCCTGCTGCGCCTGCGCAAGGAGCTCGGCCTGTTCGCCAACCTGCGCCCGGCCGTGTGCTACCCCGCCCTGGCCGACGCCTCCTCGCTGAAGCGCGAATTGGTCGAGGGCCTCGACATCATGATCGTGCGCGAGCTCACCGGCGGCGTCTATTTCGGCGAGCCCAAGGAGATCGTGACGCTGGAGAACGGCCAGAAGCGCGCCGTCGACACCCAGGTCTATTCCACCTTCGAGATCGAGCGCATCGCCCGCGTCGCCTTCGAGCTCGCCAAGGCGCGCCGCAACAAGGTGACGAGCTCGGAGAAGCACAACGTCATGAAGTCGGGCGTCCTGTGGAAGCAGGTCGTCACGGCGCTGCACAAGGCCGAGTATCCCGCCGTCGCCCTCGAGCACATGCTGGCGGACAATTGCGGCATGCAGCTCGTGCGCACGCCCAAGCAGTTCGACGTCATCGTCTGCGACAACCTGTTCGGCGACATGCTTTCCGACGTCGCGGCGATGCTGACCGGCTCGCTCGGCATGCTGCCCTCGGCCTCGCTCGGCGCGCCCGACGCCAAGACCGGCAAGCGCAAGGCGATGTACGAGCCGGTGCACGGCTCGGCGCCCGACATCGCCGGCAAGGGCCTCGCCAACCCGATCGCCACCCTGGCTTCGGTCGGCATGGCGCTGCGCTACTCCTTCGGGCTCTCGGAGGCGGCCGACCGGCTGGACGGCGCCATCGCCAGCGTGCTCGGCCAGGGCCTGCGCACCAAGGACATCGCCGGGCCGGGCACCAACGCGGTCTCGACCACGGAGATGGGCACGGCCATTGTCGAGGCGATGGCCCGGGGCTGAGCCTGCAAACGCACCGGACAGGCTCGTCTCACCGCGGCGCAATGGCAGCGCGCAGCGGCGGCAGCGCCGCGCCGCTGTCGAACCAGGCGCGCCGGCTGCCGGCGGCCCTGAGGTCGCCGGCGCCGCAGAAGTCGCGGTGCCGCTCGGCGGCGACGAAGACGCCGCGCAGCACCGGATCGGCGCCGCCGACGAGGTCGAGCCGATCGATCAGGCAGCGCGCCATCCACCGGTCGACCGGCACGCCCGCCGCGCCGCAATAGAGCCCGTCCACGGCGAGCGTGGCGTAGGGAATCTGCCGGCTGAAGGCGAGGCAGGCCTTGCCGCCGGCGGCGAGCGCAATCGCCGCGAAGGCGCCGAACTTGCTCGGCATCGGCATCGGCGCGGACATGGCGGAGACGGGCGCCCCGCCCAGGCGCGCCGCGGCCTCGACGGGATCGAGCGGCATGCCCGTAACGCGCAGCTGCACGGAGACGGCGACGAAGGGGCCCTCGCCGCCGAGCACGCCGAAACGCAGCGTGTCGCGCCGGCCGTCACCCTCGGCGCGGCGCTCGCTGGCATAGCGTTGATCGCCGCCGGCGCCCGGCACCGACAGAGCGAACAGCTCCAGCGGCCGGCTGACGGCGATCCAGCCCGCCTCCCAGGCCGGACCGAAGGCGGGCGGCGGCGGCCCCGGAGCAGGACGCGGCAGCGACGCCCAGGCCAGGCCCGCCGTCCCCAGCGCCGCGACGATCCCGACGGCAAGACGCCGGCGGGCCATCCGGGCACAGGCCATGGCGATCGAGGCGAGTCGATCGCCGACGGCCCGCCGCGCCGCGCGAAGGAGGCCGACGATGCAGGCGGCGAGGGCCCGGGGCAGCGCCGCGGCCCGCGAGAGCACCGGACCCATCCGCGTGAGGCCGGCCCCGACGGCGAGCCGCCGTGCCCCGTGGCGCAGGGCGGCGAGACCCTGGCGAAGCCCTGCGGCCAGACGCAAGACGCGGACCCGGCCGACGCGCAGCGTAGCCGCGTCGAGATGCAGGCGGTCTCGGGCGGCGCGCTTCAACGCTGCGCGGCGCAGACGGGCCTGCTCGGCCCGCGCCTGCTCGCGCGCGTCCGCTTCGCGCTGGGGGCGCATCAGCTCGATGCGCATCTGCCTGAGATAGGTCATCCCGCCGTCCCGTCCGGCCTGTCCGCACGGGATGAAACAGGCGGCGGGTTGCGCTTTCCTTGCCGACGCCCACCTATGCTAGCTTAGGGTTAACCGCCCTCGTGCGGAGACCTCCGCCGCCCGTCGCGGGGCAGCCCGAATTTGCCAGATGCAAGCGCCGGTGATACTGCGCACGCGCCCGTGGCCGTACGCGCCAAGCAGAGCTTTGCGGATCGGAATATAGTTCCGACCCGCAAAGCTCTGCTGAAACTTTGACATTCTGCAGAATTTCCGAGTCCGCCCTGTGGGCGGAGCTCGGAAATTCTGCTTGGTAAAGAAGGAACAGGACATTGGGTTACAAGGTCGCCGTCGTCGGCGCCACAGGCAATGTGGGCCGCGAAATGCTGAACATCCTGGCCGAGCGGGCCTTCCCCGCCGACGAGGTCGTGGCGCTCGCCTCGCGCCGCAGCCTGGGAACCGAGGTGTCCTACGGCGACAAGACCCTGAAGACCAAGGACCTCGCCCTCTACGACTTCTCCGACACCGACATCTGCCTGATGTCGGCCGGCGGCGACGTCGCCCGGGAATGGGCCCCGAAGATCGGCGCGCAGGGCTGCGTGGTGATCGACAATTCCTCGGCCTGGCGCTACGACCAGGACGTGCCGCTGATCGTGCCCGAGGTCAACGCGGACGCCATCGCCGGCTTCTCCAAGAGGAACATCATCGCCAACCCGAACTGCTCGACGGCCCAGCTCGTGGTGGCGCTGAAGCCGCTGCACGACCTCTGGGGCATCAGGCGCGTCGTGGTCGCGACCTACCAGTCGGTCTCCGGCGCCGGCAAGGAGGCGATGGACGAGCTCTTCACCCAGACGCGCGCCGTCTTCGTCACCGACCCGGTCGAGGCCAAGAAGTTTCCCAAGCGCATCGCCTTCAACGTGATCCCCCACATCGACGTGTTCATGGAGGACGGCACCACGAAGGAAGAGTGGAAGATGATGGTCGAGACCAAGAAGATCCTCGACCCCAAGATCAAGCTGACGGCGACCTGCGTGCGCGTGCCGGTGTTCGTCGGCCATTCCGAGGCCGTCAACATCGAGTTCGAGAGGCCGGTGACCGCCGAGGAGGCGCGTGACGTGCTGCGCTCGGCCCCCGGCTGCCTCGTCATCGACAAGCACGAGCCCGGCGGCTACATCACGCCCTACGAGGCGGCGGGCGAGGATGCGACCTACATCTCGCGCATCCGCGAGGACGCCACGGTCGAGAACGGCCTGTCGCTGTGGATCGTCGCCGACAACCTGCGCAAGGGCGCAGCGCTCAACGCCATCCAGATCGCCGAGAGCCTGATCAACCGCAAGCTCATCGCCGCCCGCAAGCGCGCGGCGTGAGGCGAGCCGCGGGAGAAGGTCACGACGATGCGGCGGTCTCCGCCGCTGGCGGGGTTGGGTGCGCAACTTTATGTCGCCACCCGCCCGCGAGCAGGGCGAGACCCGGCAGCGCCAGAAGGAAATACGCAAAATACCAGGTTGCGAGCGCTCTGAGCTGAAGCAGCTCGACGGGCCCGAGAGACCGTGCCCCCAGAGGCTGGCGCCCGAGGATCGCAAGCTCGATCCAGGCGGCGACAAGCAAGCCGGTCGCATAGACGAGCGCGATGCGCAGAACCGTTCCGCCGCGCCGGAGCGGCAGGCTCGCCACGAGCGACGGGCCGAGGAGCGCAGCCCAGACGATCGTCGTTGCAACCGGGCGCGACCAGCCGCTGCGCGCCAGGGACAGCCACGGCGCCAGATACCAATCCGGCATGATGGTATTGGGGACGATCTTCAGATTGGCCGGCAGGGCATTGTCGGGATTGTCGAGCGGCGATGGTCCAGCCATGGCCAGCGCAAGCAGCCACACGATTGCGACGGCCAGCGCCGCGAGACCGAGCCATTCCGGCCACGACAGCGCTGCGAGCCGCGGCACGACGCGCCGCCATGCCGCCCCCAGTACGCCGCAGCCGAACACCAGCAGCATCGCCGCCAGCATGGCGTGCATCATCATCCATTGATCCTGCCCGGCCAGGTGCCAGTAGCTCCAGTCGTCGAACGCACGGGCCGTGCCCGACAGGTCGCCGAGGAGCGAGACCATCACCTTGCTGATCCAGTAGTCGCCCTGCCGGGCAGTCGCCCCCTCGCCGGTCAGCGCCAACAGGACCGACCAGAGCAGCAACGACCACCACCCGAGCCAGGCCCACCCCGTCCTCCCCCGGAAGAGCGCGGTGGCAAGGCGCAGATAGACCAGGCCGAACAGCGCGGAGACGGCAAGTCCATGCGTGGTGCGGAGGACTTGGAAGAGCGGCTGGCCCTGTGTCGCCGCCGAGACGGTCTGGAAGGCAGCCGGCCTGGGATCGGGGGCGTGCAGGAGCAGCGGGCCGGTGACGGCAAGAGTGATCAGCACCAGCACGAGCAGCAGCGCCAGCGCGGCATCGAGATTGCCGAGGAAGCGCGGGGCAGCCTCGCCGGGCGGGAGGCCTGCCGGGGGAGGAGGCGACATATCGGATGCCTCGTCGCGTCGTCTTGGGCTATCAAAACGCAAGCAGCGACGCCGGACGGCGTCGCAGAGGAGAGACGGATGCCCCCGCAGGCATCCCGAGCGTAGAGACCGGCGGCGGGCTTGCCAAGCGCCGATTACCAAAGGGAAACAACGCCATGCGCACCAACCGCGTCATCCACGTCATCGGCTGCCATGCGGAGGGCGAGGTCGGCGACGTCATCGTCGGCGGGGTGCTGCCGCCGCCGGGGGCGACGATGTACGACAAGATGCGGGCGCTGGAGGCCGATGACGGCCTGCGTCGCCTGCTCCTGTGCGAGCCGCGCGGCAGCGTCGCCCGCCACCTCAACCTGGTGACGCCGCCGACCCGGCCGGACTGCGACGCCGGCGTCATCATCATGGAGCCGACGGAATATGTGCCGATGTCGGGCTCCAACGTGATGTGCACGGCCACGGTGCTGCTCGAGACCGGCATGGTGGCGATGCGCGAGCCGGAGACGGTGCTGATGCTGGAGACGCCGGGCGGCCCGGTGCGCATCCGGGCCCAATGCCGCGACGGGCGCTGCGGGAGCGTCGAGATCACCAACGTTCCGAGCTTCGTCGACCGGCTCGACGCGCCGCTCGAGGTCGCCGGCCACGGCACGATCCGCGTCGACATCGCCTATGGCGGCATGTTCTATGCCAGCGTCGATGCGGCGGCGCTGGGCTTTGCCATCGCCCCTGACGAGGCGCGCGACCTCGCCGTGCTGGGCGAAAAGATCCGCCTCGCCTGCCGCGAGCGCTATGACAGCGTGCATCCGGAGAATCCGGGGATCCGCGGCGTCTCGATCGTGCAGTTCGCCGGCCGCTTCGACGGGCCCGGCACGGTCAGCCGCAACACCTGCATCGTCGCGCCCGGCCGCTCCGACCGCAGCCCGACCGGCACGGGCACCTGCGCCCGGATGGCGATCCTCGCCGAACGCGGCCTGATGCGGCCCGGCGACAGCCTGATCCACGAATCGATCATCGGCTCGCGCTTCACCGGGCGCATCCTATCGGAGACGGAGGTTGGCGGGCGTCCGGCGATCGTCGCCACCATCGCCGGACGCGCCTGGATCACCGGCTCCTTCGACTATTTCCTCGATCCGACCGATCCCTATCCCCGCGGCTATGTCGTCGGCGACACCTGGGGCGTCACGGGGACGACCGGCCAATAGCTACGCCTCGCCGCCGCCGAACAGCGCCATGTCGTCACGGTGGATCATCTCGCTGCGGCCGCGATAGCCGAGCACGCCCTCGATCGCCCGGCTCTTGCGCCCGGCGATCTGCGCGGCGTCGCCGACGTCGTAGGCGACGATGCCGCGGCCGACCTCCGCCCCGGCGGGGTCGCGGATGATCACCGCGTCGCCGCGGGCGAAAGAGCCCTCCACCCGCGTCACGCCGGCGGGCAGGAGGCTGGCGCCGCCGCGCAGGGCCTTGGCGGCGCCGGCGTCGACATGCAGCGCGCCGCGCGGCTCCAGCTGACCGGCGATCCATTTCTTGCGGGCGGTGACCGGGTTGGACGAGGTCAGGAACCAGGTGCAGCGCCCGCCCGCCTCGATATGGGCGAGGGGCGACATCACGTGGCCCGAGGCGATCACCATGGCGGTGCCGCCGCCGACGGCGATCTTGGCGGCCTCGACCTTGGTGCGCATGCCCCCGCGCGACAGCTCGGAGGCGGCGTCGCCCGCCACCGCCTCGATCTCGGCGGTGATGCGCGGCACCACCGGAATGAGCTTGGCATGCGGATCCTGGCTCGGCGGCGCGGTGTAGAGCCCGTCGATGTCGGAGAGCAGCACCAGGCAGTCGGCCGCCGCCATGGTGGCGACGCGGGCGGCGAGCCGGTCATTGTCGCCGTAGCGGATCTCGGAGGTGGCCACCGTGTCGTTCTCGTTGACCACGGGCACGCATTTCATCTCCAGCAGCTTGGCGATGGTGTTGCGGGCGTTGAGGTAGCGGCGCCGCTCCTCGGTGTCGCGCAGGGTCACCAGGATCTGCGCGGCGGTGAGCCTGCGCTTGCCGAGCGCCTCGGCCCAGGCATGGGCGAGAGCGATCTGGCCGACCGCGGCCGCGGCCTGGCTGGCCTCCAGGGTCAGCGCGCCCTTGGGCAGCTTCAGGAGGGAGCGGCCGAGGGCGATGGCGCCCGACGAAACCACCAGGATCTCGGCGCCGCGCCCGGCATGGCGGGCGAGGTCGTCGACCAGCGCCGCCAACCATTCGTGCCGCGGCTGGCCCTCGGCCTGGTCGACGAGGATGGCGGAGCCGATCTTGACGACCAGCCGGCGAAAGCTGGCGAGGGCGGGGATCATGGTGGTCATGGGGGCGGTCTACAACGAAGCGAAGCGGGCGCGCCGGAGCGCGGGCCCTGTGTCCTCCGTCTCGCCGCGCAAGTCCAGATTCCGGCGGAGGAAATTTGATCCATCTGGGAAGATGAGAATGATGTAGATATATTGGTTCCATGAAAATGGTGACAATCCATGTCCTCGCCGATTTCAACCAATCTCGACGATGATGTCGCGCAGCGCGCGAGAGAGATCGCGCAACGCGAACATCGTTCCCTTTCCAACCTCGTGGCCAATGCGGTCGCGGTCTTCACCGACCTGCCGAAGGAGCTGCGGGACACGCTCCTGGAACTGCGAACGATGAACGACGGTGCGGATTTGCGCGCGCTCGCCCGCGATATGTCGGCTCTTGCGGCCCGCGCCAGACTCGAGGTCGCGACCCGCAGGCTCGCGGATGAAGGTCGCTTCTCCGCGAGTCTCCGGGAAGCAAGCGACCTCGACCTGCTCGAGGCGGGGACCGCGGCAGCTCAAGCCGTGTCCCGCCGCCGTGGCTGATCCGCCGCGTCCCTTGCGGCTGACCATCGACGTCAATGTCTGGGTCGCTCATCTCATGGCGACGCAGCATCGTCGTTCAGGAACAGCGGCACAGGCTATCGTGGCGATTGCCGGCGGCATGCAGCTGAGCGGGCGGCCGGTACAGATCGTCGTCTCACTCGAAATGCTCGATACTCTGGAGCGCGTGCTGATCCGCCTCGGCTTTTCCGCTGCCGCCGCCGCCGACTTCGGTTCCGCGCTGGTTGAGCTGATGAAGACCGGGCCGGAAGCGCTCGATCCCGATCTGCTTCTGTCTGGCCGCGACCAACTCGACATCCATGACCGGGAAGATGCCGGCGTGCTTGCCACGGCGATCGCCGGGAGGGTCGATCTTCTCGTCACCGACAACCTCGCCGATTTCGAGACCAAGGACAGCGAAAGGATCGAGACCCAGGTCGTGACCTCGGGCGGACGGGAACGGCAGCTGTTCGCACTGATCCACGAACGGCAGAACGGCGTCAGCCTGCTCGTCGCCCATCCTTTCGACGTGCTGGACTGGATCGCGCGCGGCATCGACCTTTCTGCAGCAGCCGTTCGGACCGCCGCAGCGACTCACCGTCCCTGACGCTCAGCGCGTGGCGACCGGCTTCTCGCCGCGATAGTCGTAGAAGCCGCGCTTCACCTTGCGGCCGAGCCAGCCGGCCTCGACATATTTGACCAGCAGCGGGCAAGGCCGGTACTTCGAATCCGCCAGGCCCTCGTGCAGCACCTGCATGATGGAGAGGCAGGTGTCGAGGCCGATGAAATCGGCGAGCTGCAGCGGGCCCATCGGATGGTTGGCGCCGAGCTTCATGGCGGTGTCGATCGATTCGACCGTGCCGACGCCCTCGTAGAGGGTGTAGATCGCCTCGTTGATCATCGGCAGCAGGATGCGATTGACGATGAAGGCCGGAAAATCCTCGGACACGGCGATGGTCTTGTCCAGCCGGCCGCAATAGACCCTCGCCGCGTCGAAGGTGGAGTCCTCGGTGGCGATGCCGCGAATCAATTCGACCAGCTGCATCACCGGCACGGGATTCATGAAATGGATGCCGATGAACTTCTCCGGCCGGTCGGTCGCCGCCGCCAGCCGCGTGATCGAGATCGAGGAGGTGTTGGTGGCGAGGATGGCGGAGGGCTTCAGGTGCGGGCAGACCTGGCCGTAGATCTTGACCTTGACCGTCTCGCTCTCGGTCGCCGCCTCGATCACCAGGTCGCAGTCGCCGAGCCCGGCCGCATCCGGCGTGCCCTTGACCCGTGTCAGCGCCGCCTGGCGGTCCGCCTCGGTGATCGTGCCCTTGGCGACCTGGCGGGCCAGCGTGCCGTTGATGGTGGCGAGGCTGGTGTTGATGCGGTCGGTCGTGACGTCGTTCAGGACCACGTCGAGGCCCGCGAGCGCCGAGACATGGGCGATGCCGCTGCCCATCTGGCCAGCGCCGATGATGCCAACCGTTCTGATCTCGAGCGTCATTTCACGTTCCCAGGGTCACTCGTCGTCGACGGAGAGACCGGATGCCGCACCGCCAGGTGGAAAGCGCATCCGCGGCGCCGGACCTCGCCGCCCATCCCGCTCCCCGCCGTGATCTTATCGAGGCCTTTCCGATGAGGGAAGGACCAAGGCGCAGCCTTTCCCGCAATGCAGCGTCCGCCGCCTCCTGGGCTATGCCGGCGCCGATCCGCAGCCTCTTGCAGACAATGCGATCGGGCGGCTTGCACGCCCCGTCCCGACCTGTTATGAGGCCGCCTCCGCAGGCGATGGGCGCGTAGCTCAGCGGGAGAGCACTACGTTGACATCGTAGGGGTCACAGGTTCAATCCCTGTCGCGCCCACCATCGCCAGACTGCCCGCGGCCGCTTCAGCCGCCGCGGCGCCGGACGAAGGCCAGCAGCGCCGCACCCACGCTCGCCACCGCAAGGCCGATGACGAGCCAGCGCGTCTGCCCGGTCATGAAGCTGCCGCCGATCAGGCCGAGCCCCTGGCCGGCCCAGACGAGGCCGGTCAGAATGAGGAGGACGCCGACGGCCGTGCCGGCGCCGCGACTCACGGTGCCCGCAGGGTGGACGGCCGCTTCAGCACCACGCGCTGCGGCGCCGAGCGCTGGACGGTGACGCGCTTGTCGCCGATCCGCAGCTCTGAGGTGCGCGGCGCCGGCACGCGCGGCTGCTGGGCCGGCTTGCGGCCGCGCGCCAGGATCATCCGGCCGAGCCGGCTCAGGCGATAGCCGATCGGGAAGGCCGACTGGTTGAAGCGCGGCGCGCTCGGGCCGACCTCGGCGATGCCGTACTGGACGAGCCGCTCGATGACGATCGGTCCGATGTTGGCGCGCATGGCGAGCGGCTCGAAATCCATCTTCGCCTTGGCGAGTTCGCCTACCGCGCGCCATTCGCGCCCGGTGAGGACTGTTCTTTCCAGAATCTCTTCCGCGGTCATGTCGTGCCCCTGGAATATTGCGGCCTCGGACGCAGCGCCGGCGAGAAGAGCGGCCGCACCCTGAGGTCAATCCATCCTTGTGTTTCCTGCCGGTCCGGCGCTGCCCTTCCGGTCGAATGTCCCGATGTTGCACCGCATCAACGCCACATGCAACATTCGCGGCCGATTTCGCCCACGCTTCGCGACGTTTTACTCCAGTTCCGCCGATTCCGGCATGCGACGGGCGCAACCCGGACCCGATTGTGCAGCGCAACTCGAATGCTGCATCGCGACATAAGCATAGCCTATATAGGGTGCTCCCGGAGCCTCTCCGGCTTGCCGGGCCAGTCGGACCGGCCAGCAACGCTGGGACTTCAAGACATGCGCACGCTTTCCACCGCCCTCGCCCTGGCCGTCATGGCCGGCGCGGCCGCAGCGGCCGAGACCCCGCAGGCCCGCAGCATCGACCTCGGCGCGCTCAAGGGCGTCGCCTATTACACGGCCGAGGCGGACGGCTACCACGTCGTCGCCACCCTGGTCGGCGACGAGACCTCGACGCCGATCCGGGTCGTCGCCACCCTGGCCGACGGCCAGCGGATCACCCTGTCGACGCCGGGCGCGGCGCAGGAGGCGGGCCGCTCCGTCGACATCGTCCGTCACGGCGACCGGCTGTCGATCGATCCGGCCGCCGGCCCCACCGACTGACGCCTCTTGCGCGGGCGCCGCGCCGGCGCCCGCGGCCTCGCCCGATCCTTGCGACTTCTTGGGCCGCGTCGTGGTTTGACAACGCGATGTCCCCGGTGCGACAGCTAGCGGCACCGTCACCACGCTACTTGCATGGGGAGCCCCCTCTTCCCGATGCACCCGACGCAAGGATGCTCTCGACATGGCCGATGGCGACCTCGACCTGAACTCGCTGCCCGACGACGAGCTCGTCGAGCAGATGCACGACGACCTCTATGACGGCCTCGCCGACGAGGTCGTCGAGGGCGTGAACATCCTGCTCTCGCGCGGCTGGACCCCCTACGAGGTGCTGACCAAGGCGCTGGTCGAGGGCATGCGCATCGTCGGCATCGACTTCCGCGACGGCATCCTGTTCGTGCCGGAAGTGCTGATGTCGGCCAATTCGATGAAGGCCGGCATGAACGTGCTGCGCCCGCTCCTCGCCGAGACCGGCGCGCCCAAGATCGGCAAGATGGTGATCGGCACGGTCAAGGGCGACATCCACGACATCGGCAAGAACCTCGTCACCATGATGATGGAGGGCGCCGGCTTCGAGGTGATCGACCTCGGCATCAACAATCCGGTCGACAATTATCTCGAGGCCATCGCCAAGCACGAGCCGGAAATCCTCGGCATGTCGGCGCTGCTGACCACGACCATGCCCTATATGAAGGTCGTGATCGACACGATGAAGGAGAAGGGCATCCGCTCCGACCACATCGTGCTCGTCGGCGGAGCGCCGCTGAACGAAGCCTTCGCCGAGGCCATCGGCGCCGACGCCTATTGCCGCGACGCGGCCGTGGCGGTGGAGATGGCGAAGTCGCTGATCGCCCGCCGCCAGGGCTCGGCCGGCTCGAAGACGGCCTGAACGGGCCGACGCCGGCCGCCCGCCGCGGCCGGGAGGAGGGGACCATGACCGGTCCGCGCAAGACGCTGGTCATCGCCTGCGGCGCCCTGGCGCGCGAGTTCCTGGCCGTGGTCGAGGCCAATGGCTGGAGCCATCTCGACGTCACCTGCCTGCCGGCGATCTGGCACAACCACCCCGAACGGATCCCCGAGGGCGTGCGCCGCAAGATCCGCGCCGGCCGAAGGACCCATGACGAGATCCTCTGCCTCTACGGCGACTGCGGCACCGGCGGCCTGCTCGACCGGGTGCTGGCCGAGGAGGGCGTCGAGCGCATCGACGGGCCGCATTGCTATGCCTTCTTCGCCGGCCTCGACGCCTTCGAGGCGATGCAGGACCAGGAGATCGGCACCTTCTATCTCACCGATTTCCTGGTGCGCCATTTCGAGCGCTTCGTCATCAAGGGCCTGGGCCTCGACCGCCACCCCGAGCTGCTGCCGGTCTATTTCGGCAACTATACCAGGGTGGTCTATCTCCAGCAGATGCCGGACCCGGCCCTGACCCGCAAGGCCGAAGCTGCCGCCCGCCGGCTCGGCCTGCGCCTGGAGCTGCGCCAGACCGGCCTCGGCGGCGTCGAGGCCTTCCTGGCGCCGCGGGAGGCCGCGGCGGGCTGAGGGCCAGGTGCCAGAGTCGACCGACCCTGTATTGACCGCAATGCCATGGTGTATTGAAATACCCTTCCGTAAGCAGAAGCAGGAGAGCGCCGTGACGCTGCAGATCCGCGACCCGCGGGCCCGCGAGTTCGCCCGGAAACTCGCCGCCGCACGCAAGGTCACGATGACGGAGGCCGTCGTTCAGGCGCTGGAAGCCGAGCTGCGCCGCGAAGCCGAGAAGGAACCGCTGGCCTCCCGTCTCAGGCGGATCGCCGTCGATTTGGCGGCCCGGGGCGAGCCGGGCGGGCGGACCTTGACCAAGGACGAGATCGACGCGATGTGGGGCCACTGATGTTCGTCGACACCTCGGTGATCGTCGCGATCCTCGCCGACGAACCGGATGCCGACGCCTTCGTGGCAAAGCTCGCCGCGACCAGGCCGCGCTATACGTCCGGCCTGGTCATCCTCGAAGCGGCGATGCGGCTGTCGAGCCTGCTGCGCGTCGACCCTCGCGATGCGGAGGCGCGCATCGGAGCGGTTCTCGCCGAGGCGGAGATCACCGTGGTGCCGATCGATGCCGCTATCGCCTGCAAGGCGGTCGCGGCCTTCGCCGCCTACGGCAAGGGGCGCGGCCATAGGGCGCAGCTCAACCTCGCCGACTGCATGTCCTACGCCTGCGCGCAGGCTTACGGTGTGCCTCTCCTGTTCAAGGGAGAGGATTTTTCGCAGACCGACATCCGCGTCGCCTGACGGGACCGAAGCCGCCCCTTACGGGCAGGCCTTGGAGATGGCCTCGAGCGCCTGGGGAAAGCCGGCGAGGGAGTAGCGGTCGCTGGTCTTGTTGCCGCGCCTGGACGAGCCCTCGAACAGGGCGCTCTTGTTCTTCTTCATGGTGGCGACGACGGTGCCTTCCTCGGCCGCGTTCTTCACCCAGGCATTGGCCTCCTTGGTGTAGAGCGCGAAGGTCGCCTTGCCGATGGTGAACTTGGCGTCCTCGCCCTCCTTCATCGGGAAGCCGGCGATGAAGCTCAACTCATTGTGATCGCCGCCCTTGCGGGTGACGAAGAAGGTGGCGGGGTCGCGCTTGAGGGCGGCGGGCTTGCGCTCCTTCGGATTGGTGATGGCGAAGCAGGACTTGGTCTTGGCCGAGCCGAGCTGGAAGGCCTGCCAGTCTCCGAACTGGCCGATGGGCGTGGGCTGCGCCGCTGCGGCGGGCGCGGCGGCCGGCGCCGGCTTGGCCTTCGCGGCCAGCGCGGGAACGGCGAAAGCGGTGGCGGCGACGAGCGCGATGAGGAGGGTTCTGAACATCATTGCTGGCTCGACCGATCCGAGAACGAGGGACGACAGGCAAGAGGGCGACCGGCCTCGACCGAGGCCGGACGGCCGCTCATCGCAGGGCCGCCACGAAAGACGGCGATTCCGGCGAAAATCCGGCCGGGATTCCGGCGAATTATACCGTTCGAGGTGAGTAAATCGTTAACCCTGGCCAGATCGTCAGGGCGGCGGCAGGCGGTTCGCCGCGTTCCGGCCGGCGCCGTGGCCGGCGATCATCCAATAGACCGTGCCGGCGATGATGCCGGTGGCGAAAAAACCGAGCGTCGCCTGCGCCGGCCAGCCATGGGTGGCGGGATCGCCCGGGAACAGCACCGGCACCAGGGCGAACAGCGCGCCCGTGCCGAAGGCGTAAGCCGCCCAGGCGGCAATGCCGAAGAGCTCGCCGATCAGCGCCATCAGCCCGATGGGCACGAACAGCACGCCGAGCATCACCAGCCAGACGAGGCCGAGGAAGGCGGCGATGTCGTCGGGATCGGCGCCGGTGAGGGCGGCGGCGAGCACGGTGAGGCCGGTGAAGGCGGCGATCGAAGCGAAGTTGCCGGCGAGACCCGAGGCCACCGTCCCGACGATGGCGCAGACCAGCGCCGCCAGGGCGGCAAAGCCGATGCCGATCGGCACGATCAGCAGGCGGACGATGAAGCGCGTCACGCCTCGTCCGCCCCGTGGATGTAGAAGGCCTCCACGGCCAGCTTCTTCATCGCCTCCGCCTCGGCGGCGAGGCGGTCCCTGGCCCGCATCTTCTGGCTTTCGCTCTTGAGCTGGCCGCAGGCGGCCAGGATGTCGCGCCCGCGCGGGGTGCGGATCGGCGAGGCGTAGCCGGCGCGGAACACCACCTCGGAAAAGGCCTCGATCTGCTGCCAGTCCGAGCACTCGTACTGGGTGCCGGGCCAGGGATTGAACGGGATCAGGTTGATCTTGGCCGGGATGCCCTTCAAGAGGCGCACCAGGCGGCGGGCATCCTCCAGGCTGTCGTTGACGCCCTTGAGCATGACATATTCGAAGGTGATGCGCCGGGCGTTGGAGAGGCCGGCATAGTTGCGGCAGGCTTCCAGCAGCTCGGCGATCGGGTATTTCTTGTTCAGCGGCACCAGCGTGTCGCGCAGCTCGTCGCGCGTCGCGTGCAGCGAGATCGCGAGCGCCGGCGAGAGCTCCTCGCCGAGCGGGCCGATCATCGGCACGACGCCCGAGGTCGAGAGCGTGATGCGCCGGCGCGACAGGCAGAGGCCGTCCGGGTCCGACATCAGCCTCAGCGCCGCCACCACGTTGTCGTAATTGTAGAGCGGCTCGCCCATGCCCATCATCACGACGTTGGAGACGAAGCGCCCGCCGTCGCGCGGCACGATGGCGCCCTCGGGCGGCGTCGCGCCCGGCCAATCGCCGAGCCGGTCGCGCGCCACCAGGAGCTGGGCTGCGATCTCGGCGGTGGTGAGGTTGCGCACCAGCTTCTGGGTGCCGGTGTGGCAGAAGGTGCAGGTCAGGGTGCAGCCGACCTGGCTGGAGACGCAGAGCGTGCCGCGCGTCTCCTCGGGGATGTAGACGGTCTCGATCTCGGCGCCGCGGTCGTGCGGGCCGGCGGGCGGCATGCGCATCAGCCATTTGCGGGTGCCGTCGGCCGAGACCTGCTCGGCGACGACCTCCGGACGCTCCAGCGTGTAGTGCTCGGCGAGCGCCGCCCGCAAATGCTTGGAGACGTTGGTGATGGTGTCGAAGCTGCGGGCGCCGCGGACATAGAGCCAATGGTGCATCTGGTCGGCGCGCATGCGCCGCTCGCGCTCGGGCACGCCCACCGCGGCCATGGCGGCGATCAGGCCGGCGCGGTCGAGGCCGGCCAGCGAGGGCTTGCCGGGAGCGGCGGCGGCAACGGGCGCGCCATCCCGCGGCCGTTCGAGGGAGAGGGTGGTCATTGCGAGAAATCCGGGTTTCGGGCGGGGCTTTAGCACGAAACGCCGGTGGGGCGAAATCGGGTTCGGGTGAGGGGCAGCGATGCGCCGGTGAAGCCCATCCTATCCACACCCCAGCCGTCCCGCCCCCGTGCCTTCCGCGCGCACGCCTGCTAGCTTCGCGGCATGGATCTGTCCCCCCACCCCGTCCCCTCCCCCGGCGAGGCCCTCAAGGTCACGCCGATGATGGAGCAATATCTGGAGATCAAGGCCGCCAACCCGGGCGCGCTCCTGTTCTACCGCATGGGGGACTTCTACGAGCTCTTCTTCGGCGACGCCGAGATCGCCTCACGGGCGCTCGGCATCGTGCTGACCAAGCGCGGCAAGCACCAGGGCGACGACATCCCGATGTGCGGCGTGCCGGTGGTGCGGGCGGAGGAATATCTGCACCGGCTGATCGCGCTCGGCCACCGCGTCGCGGTGTGCGAGCAGCAGGAGGATCCGGCCGAGGCCAAGAAGCGCGGCGGCAAGTCGGTGGTGAAGCGCGGCGTGATCCGCCTGGTCACGCCCGGCACCATCACCGAGGAGGGCCTCTTGGAGCCCGCCCGCGCCAACCTGTTCATGACCGTGGCGCGCGCCAGGGTCTCCGACAGCGAGGCACGCTTCGGCCTCGCCTTCCTCGACATCTCCACCGGCCTGTTCGGCATCGGCGAATGCGACCGCCAGGGCCTCGCCGCGGAGATCGCCCGCATCGACCCGCGCGAGATCGTGGTGGCGGAGGCGCTCTACGAGGACGAGGGCCTCGCCCATCTCTGGCGCGAGAGCCGGGCGGCGGTGACGCCGGTCGGCCGCGACGTGTTCGACGGCGCCAGCGCCGAGAGGCGCCTCGCCGCCTTCTACGGCGTGGCGACGGTCGACGGCTTCGGCAGCTTCTCACGGGCCGAGCTCGCCGCTGCCGCGGCCGCCGTCGCCTATGTCGAGCGCACCCAGATCGGGGCCAGGCCCGCCCTGGAGCCGCCGCGGCGCGACGCGGCGCTCTCCCACATGGCGATCGACGCGGCGACGCGCGCCAACCTGGAGCTGACCCGCACGCTCGGCGGCGAGCGCGCCGGCTCGGTGCTCGACGCCATCGATCGCACGGTGACGGCCGGCGGCGGGCGCCTGATCGCCGCCTGGCTGTCGAGCCCGCTGACCGACCCGGCGACGATCGCCCGGCGCCACGACGCAGTCGGCTGGTTCTGCGACGACCTCGCCGCCCGCACCGAGCTGCGCTCCCGCCTCAAGGCGGCGCCCGACATGGCCCGCGCGCTGGCGCGTCTGACGCTCGATCGCGGCGGCCCGCGCGACCTCGCCGCCATGCAGGCAGGGCTCGAGGTGGTCGCGGCTCTCCAGGCGCGGCTCGCCCGCGAGGCGGCGCTGCCGGCGCTGCTGATCGAGGCGGCAGAGGCCCTGGCCAGGCCCGACTCCGGCATCGCCGCCGGTCTGGCGGCGGCGCTCGACGACGAGCTGCCGCTGATGAAGCGCGACGGCGGCTTCGTGCGCGCCGGCTGCGACGCCGACCTCGACGAGACGCGGGCGCTGCGCGACGAGAGCCGGCGGGTGATCGCCTCGCTGCAGGCGCGCTACGCCGAGGAGAGCGGCGTGCGCCAGCTCAAGGTCAAGCACAACAACGTGCTCGGCTATTTCGTCGAGGTGCCGCAGGCGGCCGGCGAGGCCTTCCTGAAGGCGCCGCTGCGCGAGACCTATGTCCACCGCCAGACCATGGCCGGCGCGATGCGCTTCTCCACGGCCGAGCTCTCCGACCTCGAATCGCGCATCGCCTCGGCGGCCGACCGGGCGCTCGCCAAGGAGCTGGCGATCTTCGACGCGCTCGCCGCCCGGGTGCTGGCCGACCAGGCCGCCATCCGCGCCGCCACCGAGGCGCTGGCGCTGCTCGACGTGGTCTCGGCCCTGGCGACGCTGGCCGACGAGGAGAACCATGTGCGGCCGCTGGTCGATGCCTCCCTCGCCTTCGCCGTCGAGGGCGGCCGTCATCCGGTTGTCGAGCGGGCGCTGAAGCGCGAGGGCAAGCCCTTCGTCGCCAACGACTGCGACCTCTCCGGCAGCGACGCCGGCCATATCTGGCTGCTGACCGGCCCGAACATGGCGGGCAAGTCGACCTTCCTGCGCCAGAACGCGCTGATCGCGGTGCTGGCGCAGATGGGCGCCTTCGTGCCGGCCCGGCGCGCCCATATCGGCGCGGTCGACTGCCTGTTCTCGCGCGTCGGCGCCGCCGACGACCTGGCGCGCGGCCGCTCGACCTTCATGGTCGAGATGGTCGAGACCGCGGCGATCCTCAACCAGGCCGGGCCGCGGGCGCTGGTGATCCTCGACGAGATCGGCCGCGGCACCGCCACCTTCGACGGCCTGTCCATCGCCTGGGCCGCGATCGAGAACCTCTCGGCCGTCAACCGCTGCCGCTCTTTGTTCGCCACGCACTACCACGAGCTGACGCAGCTGGCGAAGACGCTGCCGCGCCTTGCCAACGCCACCATGCGCGTCACGGAATGGCAGGGCGACGTCGTCTTCCTGCACGAGGTGGCGCCCGGCGCCGCCGACCGCTCCTACGGCATCCAGGTGGCCAAGCTCGCCGGCATGCCCGCCCCGGTGGTGGAGCGGGCGCGCAAGATCCTGGCCGAGCTCGAATCCGCCGACCGCACGAAGACGCCGGCCCGCCTGATCGACGACCTGCCGCTGTTCGCCGTCGCCCCGCGTCCAGCTCCTGCAGCGCCCCGGCGCGACGAGGTGGCGGAGGCGCTCGACGGCCTCGACCCCGACGACATGACGCCGCGCCAGGCGCTGGAAGCCCTGTTCGAGCTCAAGGCGCGGCGCGAGGCGGCGCGGAAGCGGCCCGGCCCGTAGCGGCTGGGGTCGCGCGGACACGAGGTGGAGCGCCTGGCGCAGCCGAGGCCCGCATCGGCTGTCATGACCATTTTCGCAAAAATGGTAACAACACGCGGCCATAGATCGCAGCCGGACCCGCCCGGGTGCCTGCGTCCCCGGCGCGCGATTTCGCCGCAACGAAAAATACTCTACTTGCTGCCATAAGACCGGGCTTTCCCCGGACGGGTGCAATCAATTCGGGTTCGATGCTGGACAAGGCCGACCGCGACCAGAACCTCATCGTCGATCGCATGGCCCTCGAGGCCGAGATCGACGCCCTCGCCATCGAGCACGAGGGCAATCCCGAGGCGCTGCGCCTGGCCGTGGTGCAGGTGCTCAAGGCGACGCTGCAGCAGGGCCGGCGCACCATCCGCGCCTGGTTCGAGGAGGACCGGCTCGGCACGGTCTGCGCCCGGCGCCTCTGCCACCTGCAGGACGAGCTGATCCGGGCGATCTACGCCTATGTCACGCGCTGGGTCTACACCGCCCACAACCCGACCTCCGGCGAGCGCATGACGGTGGTGGCGGTCGGCGGCTACGGCCGCGGCACGCTGGCGCCGGGCTCGGACATCGACCTGCTCTTCCTGCTGCCGGCCAAGCAGACCGCCTGGGGCGAGAGCGTCACCGAGGCAATGCTCTACGTGATGTGGGACCTCGGCCAGAAGGTCGGCCACGCCACCCGCACCGTGGAGGACTGCATCCGCCTCGCCCGCTCCGACATGACCATCCGCACCGCCATCCTGGAGGCGCGGCCGATCCTCGGCGACACGGCGCTGGCGCACGATCTCGCCGGGCGGTTCGACAAGGAGGTGGTGCAGTCGACCGCCGCCGAGTTCGTCGCCGCCAAGCTCGCCGAGCGGGACGCGCGCGTCGTCAAGGGCGGCAATTCCCGCTACAAGGTCGAGCCCAACGTCAAGGAGGGCAAGGGCGGCCTGCGCGACCTCAACACCCTGTTCTGGATCACCAAATACGTCTACCGGGTCAAGGATCCCTCGGCACTGGTCGCCGCCGGCCTGTTCACCCCGCGCGAATACCGCCTGTTCGTCGAGGCCGAGGACTTCCTGTGGGCGACGCGCTGCGCCATCCACTTCATCACCGGCCGGCCGGAGGAGCGCCTGACCTTCGACCTGCAGCGCGAGATCGCCGACCTGCTCGGCTATGCCGACCGCGGCGGCCTGCGCGGGGTCGAGCGCTTCATGAAGCATTATTTCCTGGTGGCCAAGGATGTCGGCGATCTCACCGCCATCGTCTGCGCCGCGCTGGAGGAGCGCCAGGCCAAGCCCCGCGCCATGCTCGACCGCTTCATCGCGCCCTTCCGCCGCAACAAGCGGGTGGTGCTGAAGGAGGCGCGCGACTTCGTCGTCGAGACCGGCCGCCTCAACGTCGTCGACGACGGCGTATTCCAGCGCGATCCCGTCAATCTGATCCGCCTGTTCCACCTCGCCGACCGGGAGGGCGTGGCGCTCCATCCCGACGCCATGCGCCTGGTGACCCATTCCCTGAAGCTGATCGACGCGAACCTGAGGGAGAATCGCGAGGCCAACCGGCTGTTCCTTGCCATCCTCACCTCGCGGAACGCGCCGGAGACGGTGCTCCGGCGCATGAACGAGGCCGGCGTGCTCGGCCGCTTCATCCCCGATTTCGGCCGGGTGGTGGCGATGATGCAGTTCAACATGTACCACCACTACACGGTGGACGAGCATCTCCTGCGCGCCATCGGCGAGCTGGCGGAGATCGACCGCGGCGGCGGCGGCGACGAGCACCCGCTGGTCAACGAGATCATGCCGACGATCCAGAACCGCACGGCGCTCTATGTCGCGACCTTCCTGCACGACATCGCCAAGGGCCGGCCGGAGGACCATTCGGTCGTCGGGGCCCGCATCGCCCGGCGGCTCTGCCCGCGCCTCGGCCTCTCCGCCGCCGAGACCGACACGGTGGCCTGGCTGGTCGAGCAGCACCTGGTCATGTCGACCACCGCCCAGTCGCGCGACATCTCAGACCGGCGGACCATCGAGACCTTCGCCGCCACGGTGCAGTCGCTGGAGCGGCTCAAGCTGCTCCTGATCCTCACCGTCTCCGATATCCGCGCCGTCGGCCCGGGGGTGTGGAACGGCTGGAAGGGCCAGCTCCTGCGCTCGCTGTTCTGGGAGACCGAGCCGGTGCTGGCCGGCGGCCATTCCAGCGTCGACCGGCGGGCCAGCGTGCAGCAGGCCCAGGACGAGCTGCGCGCCGCTCTCGCCGACTGGAGCGCCGCCGAGCTCGACGCCTATGTGGCGCGGCACTATCCGCCGTACTGGCTGAAGGTCGAGCTCGCCCGCAAGGTGCGCCATGCCCGCTTCGTGCGCGCGGTGCTGGCGAGCGGCCGGAGCCTCGGCACCGAGGTGGCGACCGACGCGTTCCGCGGCGTGACCGAGCTCACCGTGCTGGCGCCCGACCATCCCCGGCTCCTGTCGGTGATCGCCGGAGCCTGCGCCGCGGCGGGCGCCAACATCGTCGACGCGCAGATCAGCACCACCACCGACGGCCTGGCGCTCGACACCATCTTCGTCAGCCGCGAATTCGCCGAGGACCAGGACGAGCTGCGCCGGGCCGGCCGCATCGCCCGCGACATGGAGCGCGCCCTGCGCGGCGAGATTCTCCTGCCCGACGTCGTCGCCAGCCGCACGGCCTCGCGCCCGCGCACCAAGGTGTTCCAGGTGGTGCCGGACGTCGTCATCGACAATGACTGGTCGCTGCGCCACACCGTGCTGGAAGTGTCCGGGCTCGACCGGCCCGGCCTGCTCTACGACCTCACCACGGCGATCTCCAGCCTCAACCTCAACATCGCCTCGGCCCATATCTCGACCTTCGGCGAGAAGGCGGTCGACGTGTTCTACGTCACCGACCTGACCGGTGCGAAGATCACCGCCACCCCGCGGCAGAACGCCATCCGCGCCCGGCTGCTGGCGGCGTTCGCGCCGGAGGAGGCGAAGGCGGGGAAGTAGGGCCGGAGAGAGCGCTTTCGCGAAACGCGGCGCCGGCGGGAAGGCGGCAATGGCGGCCGTTCAGAGCACGACCTCAATTCAGGGCGTCATGGCCGGGCTTGTCCCCATAGGCGCTAAGATAAGAACGCAGTAGCCAGTTGGGCGCGACGTCGATCAATCCCCTCCCCCTTGTGGGGAGGGGTTAGGGGTGGGGGTCCATCAGGATATGTCGAGACTTATGCCCACGACCCCCACCCTTTATCCCTCCCCACAAGGGGGAGGGAGGGCACAGGCGTCGTGCAAATCTTACAAAGGCGCGTCACGCACAGCGCGATATTTGCCTCCCGGCAGACCTTATCTTAGCGCCTATGGGGCTTGTCCCGGCCATCCACGCGAACGCAACGATTGCGGTGTTCTCGCGATCGCGCCCCTCGCTCAACCGCGTGAGTTCGCGTGGATGGGCGGATCAGGTCCGCCCATGACGGTCGCGGTTGGTGCAACCGTCAGCGTCCCTGCCACAACCGCTTCGTCATGGCCCCGGGCTCTGCTGGAAAATGCTCCGCCCTTACGCCGCCCGCACTTCCTGCACGTCGGGCACGAAGTGGCGCAGCAGGTTCTGGATGCCGTTGCGCAGGGTGGCGGTGGACGAGGGGCAGCCCGAGCAGGCGCCCTTCATGGTGAGATAGACCACGCCGTCGCGATAGCCCTTGAAGGTGATGTCGCCGCCGTCGGAGGCCACCGCCGGGCGCACGCGCGTCTCCAGGAGGTCCTTGATGGTCTCGACCGTGTCCTCGTCGGCCTCGTCGTAGAACTCGCCGCCCTCCTCGAGCGGCGCCGCATCGGCGCGCAGGATCGGCGCGCCGGAGAGATAGTGCTCCATGATGGCGCCGAGGATGGCGGGCTTGAGGTGCTGCCATTCGACGCCGGAGCGGGTGACGGTGATGAAGTCCGAGCCGAAGAACACGCCGGCGACGCCCTCGATGGCGAACAGCTTCTCGGCCAGCGGCGACTGCGCGCCTTCGGTCGGGCCGGTCATGTGCAGCGTGCCCTGCTCCAGCACGGTCCTGCCCGGCAGGAACTTCAGGGTCGAGGGATTGGGCGTGGCTTCGGTCTGAATGAACATCTGAATCTCCATCCGCATCGCCGGTTCAAGGCCGGCGCGGGAACTGTTCGAACCCTTCCAAGGTGGCATTGCGCTGCGGGATAATCAATGGCGCGCCGCGGCGCAAATGCCCCCCGGCTTGACAGACTCATGGCCATCCCCGACCTGCGAAGGCTGAGCGGGATTGCGAGCTCCGCCGGCGTGACGGCTCGGAACCCCGCTCAGCTTCGAAGTTTCCGCAGGAATTCGCGAGCCGGACCCGGTCCGGCTCGCGAAATCCTGCCGGGGAGGCATGATGGCGCGCCCGGGCGAAACCGTCGAAGTGCTGCTGCCGGTGGCGCTCGACCGCACCTATACCTACCGCGTTCCCTTCGGCATCGAGCTCATGCCGGGCGACGTGGTGCGCGTGGCGCTGGCCGGGCGCGAGACCGTCGGCGTGGTCTGGGAGGGCGACGGCGGCCTGCCCGCCAGCTCCAACCGCCTGCGCCATGTCGAGGAACGGCTCGACGCCCCGCCGCTCCGGGCCGACATGCGCCGCTTCGTCGAGTGGGTGGCGGGCTGGACGCTGGCGCCGCGCGGCATGGTGATGCGCATGGCGCTGCGGGCGCCCGAGCCGCCGGAGGAGCGGGCGCGCCTGGTCTATCGCCGCACCGGGCGCGAGCCCGAGCGGCTGACCGCGGCGCGCAGCCGCGTGCTGGCCGTGCTCGCCGACGGCCTCGCCCACGAGAAGCGCGCCCTGGTGGAGGCGGCCGGCGTCTCGCCCGGCGTGATCGACGCCCTGGTCGACCAGGGCGCGGTGACGCCGATCGCCCTGCCGCCGGCCCCCGTCGCCCCGCCGCCGGATCCCGGCTTCGCCGCCGCCCGCCTCAGCCCGGCGCAGGCCGAGGCCGCGGCGGCGCTGCAGCAGGCGGTCGCCGCCCGGCGCTTCTCCGCCACGCTGCTGGAGGGGGTGACCGGCGCCGGCAAGACCGAGGTCTATTTCGAGGCGGTGGCCGAGACGGTGCGCCAGGGCGGGCAGGCGCTGATCCTCCTGCCGGAGATCGCGCTCACCAACCAGTTCCTCGACCGCTTCGCCGCCCGCTTCGGCGTGCGCCCGGCCGAATGGCATTCCGGCATCGCCGCCAAGAAGCGCACGCGGCTCTGGCACGCCATCGCCAAGGGCGAGGCGGCCGTGGTGGCGGGCGCCCGCTCGGCCCTGTTCCTGCCCTTCGCGGATCTGAGGCTCATCGTCGTCGACGAGGAGCACGACAGCGCCTACAAGCAGGACGAGGGACCGCGCTACCATGCCCGCGACATGGCGGTGGTGCGCGCCCGCCTCCTCGACGCGCCCGTCGTGCTGGCCTCGGCCACCCCTTCGATCGAGAGCCGCGTCAATGCCGACCGGGGCCGCTACGGCCATATCCTGCTGCCAGAGCGCTTCGGCGGCCGGGCGCTGCCGCGCATCGAGGCGGTCGACATGCGCGTCGAGGCCCCGGAGCGCGGACGCTTCATCGCCCCGCGCCTGCTGGCCGAGGTCCGCCGGACCCTGTCGCGCGGCGAGCAGGCGCTGCTGTTCCTCAACCGCCGCGGCTATGCGCCGCTGACCCTGTGCCGCCATTGCGGCCACCGCTTCCAGTGCCCCAACTGCACCGCCTGGCTGGTGGAGCATCGCTTCCGCAAGGCGCTGATGTGCCACCATTGCGGCCATGCCGAGCCGGTGCCGCGCGCCTGCCCCGCCTGCCGGACCGAGGACGCCCTCGCCGCCTGCGGCCCCGGCGTCGAGCGCATCGCCGAGGAGGTAGCGGGCCTGTTCCCCGACACCCACACGGTGATCCTGTCGAGCGACCTCTTCGGCGGCACCGAGCGGCTGAAGCAGGAACTGGAGGCGGTGGCCAAGGGCGAGGTGGAGCTGGTCATCGGCACGCAGCTGGTGGCCAAGGGCCATAATTTCCCGCATCTCACCCTAGTCGGCGTGCTCGATGCCGATCTCGGCCTCGGCACCGGCGACCCGCGCGCCGCCGAACGCACCTTCCAGCTGCTCGGCCAGGTGACCGGCCGGGCCGGGCGCGGCGAGCGGCCGGGCCAGGCGCTGCTGCAGACCTACGATCCCGGCCACCCCGTGATGCAGGCGATGATCTCCGGCGACCGGGCGGCCTTCTACGAGCGCGAGATCGCCATGCGGGCCGGGGCCGGCCTGCCGCCCTTCGGCCGCATGGCGGCGCTGACCGTCTCCGACGTCGAGCGCGCCCCGGCCGAGGCCTTCGCCCGGGCGCTGGTGCAGGCGGCCCCGCGCGAGGCCGCGATCCGCGTGCTCGGCCCGGCCGAGGCGCCGATCGCCGTGCTGCGCGGCCGCCACCGCTTCCGCATCCTGCTGCAGGCCCCGCGCGAGGTGGCGCTGCAGGACTATATCCGCGCCTGGCTCGCCGCCGGGCCGAAGCTGCGGGCCCAGCTCGCCCTCGACATCGACATCGACCCGATGAATTTCGCGTGAGGCGGGAGCGGCACGGAGCGAGGGCGCGATTCTGCTTCCGCCGTGGCCCCGCGGCGCGTAAAAGCGCCGGCAGAACGAATTCCAGCGAGGCGGACCATGAACGAGAGACCCGGGGCGGTGGCCGGCACCAGCGTGGCGGAGGAAGTCGCGGCGATCCTGAGCGGGCTCGGCGTCGACAAGGCAGCCTTTACCGGCGGCACGCGCGTGGTGCGCTCGCCGCTCACCGGCGAGGCGATCGCCGCGGTTCCCGAGACCGCCCCGTCCGAGGTCGCGGCGGTGATCGGCAAGGCGGAGGCCGCCTTCCAGGCCTGGCGCAAGGTGCCGGCGCCGCAGCGCGGCGAATTGGTGCGCCTGCTCGGCGAGGAGCTGCGCGCGGCCAAGGCCGAGCTCGGCCGGCTGGTGACGCTCGAGGTCGGCAAGATCGTCTCCGAGGGCCTCGGCGAGGTCCAGGAGATGATCGACATCTGCGACTTCGCGACCGGCCTGTCGCGCCAGATCTACGGCCTGACCATCGCCACCGAGCGGGCCGACCACCGCATGATGGAGCAGTGGCATCCGGCCGGCGTGGTCGGCGTCATCTCCGCCTTCAACTTCCCCGTGGCGGTGTGGTCGTGGAACGCAGCGCTCGCCTTCGTCTGCGGCGACGCGGTGGTGTGGAAGCCTTCGGAGAAGACGCCGCTCACCGCGCTGGCGACGCAGGCGTTGTTCCAGCGCGCGGCCAAGCGCTTCGGCGGCGTGCCGGACGGGTTGCTCACGCTGCTGATCGGCGGGCGCGAGGTCGGCGAGGCGCTGGTCGACGATCCGCGCGTGCCGGTGGTGTCGGCCACCGGCTCGACCGCCATGGGCCGCAAGGTCGGCGAGCGGGTCGCGCGGCGCTTCGGCCGCTCGATCCTGGAGCTCGGCGGCAACAATGCCTCGATCGTCACGCCTTCGGCCGACCTCGACATCGCGCTCCGGGCCGTGGCCTTCGCGGCCATGGGCACGGCCGGGCAGCGCTGCACCACGCTGCGCCGGCTGATCGTGCACGACAGCGTCTACGACGCCTTGGTGCCGAAGCTGAAAAAGATCTACGGCGCGATCGGCGTCGGCAATCCCGTGACCAGCGACGCGCTGATCGGTCCGCTGATCGACAAGGGCGCCTATGAGGGCATGCAGAAAGCCCTTGGTGCGGCCCGGAGCGCCGGCGGCACCGTGCATGGCGGCGGCCGCGAGCGCGAGGCGGAGGCGCCCGAGGCCTATTACGTCCGGCCGGCGCTGGTGGAGATGCCGGCCCAGACCGGCCCGGTGATCGAGGAGACCTTCGCGCCGATCCTCTACGTGCTGCGCTACCGCAGCTTCGAGGAGGCGATCGCCCTCCAGAACGGCGTGCCGCAGGGCCTGTCCTCCTCGGTGTTCGCCACCGACATGCGCGAGGTCGAGGGCTTCCTCTCGGCGACCGGCTCGGACTGCGGCATCGCCAATGTCAACATGGGGCCCTCGGGCGCCGAGATCGGCGGAGCCTTCGGCGGCGAGAAGGAGACCGGCGGCGGCCGCGAGAGCGGCTCGGACGCCTGGAAGGCCTATATGCGCCGCCAGACCAGCGCCATCAATTACGGGCGCACCCTGCCGCTGGCGCAGGGCGTGAAGTTCGACGTCGAGGGCTGACGCGGCCAGCATCGCCGGCGGCAGCCGTTGGGTCTGCCGCCGGGATCGTTCGCCAGCCGATTCATCGGGCTTTTACCAAATTTGCACGAATCCGGCCCTATTCCGTTGCGGCAGAAAAGCCACAATGGAGGGGGGAACGTCCATGCCGCTTTCGAAACTGGTCGCCGACCGGTCCATCTCGATGAAGATCGGCGCCGGGGTGACGGCCCTCGTGCTGGTGGCCGCCGGCATTGCCGGCTTCGGCTTTCTCGGTCTCGGCCAGCTCGGCAAGGTGGTGACGACGACCAGCGCCTCGGCGGAGATCCTGGCCTCGGTGAACGCCGCGGGCAACGCGATGGAGCGCTTCATCTCGACGCAGGAGCCGGGCGCGGTGGCGCAGGCGCGCCAGTCCATCGTCCGCGCGGCGGGCCTGGTCGACGGCCTCGACGGCCTCGCTCCGGCCGAGGCCGCCGGTCTCGCCGCCTCCCTCGACAGCTTCCGCACCGCGCTCGCCGCGCTGGAAACCGCCTCCGCCGCCTCCGCCGACGCGATCCGCAACATGGACGCCGCCTTCACGGCGATCGGCGCCACGGCGACCGCCGCGGAGAAGGAGGCGGATGCCCGCAGGGGGCAGACCGACGAGCAGATCACGGTCGGCGAGATCGAGGGCAAGACCCTCGCGGCCCTGCAGGGCGCCCTGGCCGCGGCACGGGCCAAGGCGCAATCGGTGGAGTTGCACATGCTGCGGCCGGGCGGCGCCGAGCTCGCCGCGGCCCGCGAAGCGGGCAGCGCCCTCACCCCGATCGCCGCCGACATCGCCAACCAGGTCGCGGTGGCCCAGCAGCCGACCGCCCGGGCGCTCGTCGCCGGCGTGGCGGCGCTGCAGCCGCTGCTCCAGGCCCTCGGCACGCCGGATGCGGCCGCGGCGGACGGTGCCGGCGATGCCCGCGTCCGCCCGGTGCTCGTCGGCCTCTACGGCTCGATCGACGCCCTGCAGGACGCGGCCGCGTCGGCTGCGGCCGAAGCGGCCAAGCAGGCCGCCGCCAACCGCTCGAAGGCGAGCGGCACCAAGATGCTCACCGCCATCGCCAAGAGCTTCCGCGAGAAGATCGCCACCCTGTTCGCCAAGACGCTCGCCTACCGCCTCGCCCCGAGCGAGGCCGGCAAGGCCGGCGTCAAGGAAGCGCTCGACGCGGTCGGCGGCTTCGCCAAGATGCTGTCCAGCAACGGGCTCGGCAATGCCAGCACCGAGATCGAGGGCTATCGCAGCGCCTTCGCCAGCCTGGCCGATGCCGCCCAGCGGGTGGCCGGCGCGCGCGACACGGCGCGCGCGCAGTCCCAGCGGGCCGGCGAAGCCATCGCCGCGCTGGTCGACGTGCAGCGCCGCCAGGCCGCCGAGGGCAGCCGCGCCAACATCGCCATGCTGGGCGGGGCCTGCGCCCTGGCGGCGCTGCTCGCGCTGCTGGTGGGCTGGGCCGCCTCGCGCATGATCGCCCGGCCTGTGTCGCTGCTGACCGGCGTGATGCGCCGGCTCGCCGCCGGCCAGACCGAGGTGGACGCGCCGGCGCTCAAGCGCGCCGACGAGATCGGCGAGATGAGCCGCGCCGTCGCGGTGTTCCGCGACAATGCGCTGGAACGGCGCCGGCTCGAAACGGCCGCCGAGGGTGAGCAGCAGGCCCGCGCCGAGCGCCAGGCGCGCATCGAGACCCTGATCGACCGCTTCCGCGGCGAGGCCGCCGCGACGCTCGCAGCCGTGCGGCGGGACGCGGAGACGATGCAGGCGACGTCCGGGCGCCTGACCGAGGTGGCGGGGGAATCGCTCTCCCGCGCGGGCGAGGCGAGCGGGGCTTCGCAGGTCGCCTCCCGCAACGTCGACACCGTCGCCGCCGCGGCGGAGGAGCTGGCGGCCTCGATCCGCGAGATCGACAGCCGCGTCGCCGAGACGGTCACGGTGGTCGGCAATGCCAGCCGCCAGGCCGGCGCCTCCAACGACAAGGTGGCGCAGCTCGCCACGGCGGCCAATCGCATCGGCGAGGCGGTCAACCTGATCCGCTCGATCGCCGAGCAGACCAACCTGCTCGCCCTCAACGCCACCATCGAAGCGGCACGGGCGGGCGTGGCCGGCCGGGGCTTCGCCGTGGTGGCGGCGGAGGTCAAGGCCCTGGCGAGCCAGACCGCGCTCGCTACGCAGGAGATCGCCGCCCAGGTCAGCGAGATCCAGGTCTCGACCGGCGACGCGGTCACCGCGATCGACACCATCGCCCAGCTGATGCGCGAGGTGAACACCTATACCAACTCGATCGCCGCCGCCGTCAGCCAGCAGGGCGCTGCGACGGTCGAGATCAGCCGCAACGCCCAGGGCGCGGCCGACGGGACCCAGGCCGTGGTCGGCACCATGGCCGATCTCAGCCGCGTCGCCGGGGATGCGACCGACGCCGCCGTCACGGTGCGCGACATGGCGGCCGGCGTCGCCGAGGCGAGCTCGGCGCTCGACCGGACGGTGGAACGCTTCCTCGCGGACGTCGCCGCCGCCTGAGCGGGTGGAGCGCGCAGGCCGGCTCGGCGGGCTCGGGAGAAACGGCTCAGGCCCGCAGCGTGTCCATGAACTGCACGCCGATCTCGTCGCCGGCCCGCCAGGTGACGAGGCAGAAGCGGGATCCGCCCGACGTCTCGGAGAACTTCATGGTGAAGCAGTCCGGCACCGGCGCGAGCGGCGCCTGCAGCCGCGCTCCGCCGGCGGAGATGTCGATCAGCCGGCAGGGCACCAGCGCGGTCTCGTCGTCGAAAGCAAGCCAGACCCGGTAGTTCACCCGGGTGCGTGGTTCGCTGCGCCTGTCCCTGAGCATCGTCGCGCACCCTGCCGGACCGGCGCTGCCGCCGGCGGCAGGCGCCTTGTGGCGCAAGCCCTCCGGCACGAGGCGCGCGAGGGAGCCCGCGCCGAGGACCGCACGGCAGGATAGCAGAGCGACCGCGCCCTGTCGCGCGCGTCGCAGCAGCCGCCCCCGACCGCGGCGGGAGCGGCCGCTCCATGCGCGCGGCGCCCAGCCGTGCCCAGGCGTTCTGCGACTTGGCCGACTCGCCGAGACTCGCAAAGGCGCGCCGAAACCAGGTGTGAGGGCAAAGCAGCGTTTCCGCCCAAAGGCGCTTTGATCTAGGCTGAGCCGGGCCAGCGAATGACGGGCCCGATGCAAGGGCTCGAGGGGATGTCATGATCCTGGGATTGTCGATAGCAACCTTCACGCTGGTGCATGTGCTGATCAGCCTGGCGGGCCTCCTCGCCGGCCTCGTCGTGCTCGGCGCCATGATCGCGGGCCGGCGAGCATCGGGGTGGACCGCCCTGTTCCTCGCCACCACGGTGGCCACCAGCGCCACGGGCTTCCTGTTCCCCTTCCGCGCCATCGGCCCGGCCCATGTGGTCGGCCTCATCTCGCTGGTGGTGCTCGCGGTGGCGCTGCTGGCGCTCTACGGCGCACGCCTCGCCGGCCTCTGGCGGCCGGCCTACGTGGTCGCCGCGGTGCTGGCGCTCTACCTCAACGCCTTCGTCGCGGTGGCTCAGGCCTTCCAGAAGCTGCCGGCGCTGCAGGCGCTGGCGCCGACGCAGTCCGAGCCGCCCTTCCTGGAAGCGCAGATCGCCGTGCTGGCGCTGTTCGTGATCCTCGGCGCCCTGGCGCTGTGGCGGTTCCGGCCGCAGATGGCACCGGCCTGACCATCCCGGTTGCGGCCGACGTCGGCGCAGGGCAGGCTGGCGGGAGGAAGGGGAGGATGCGATGGTCGACACACCGACGGTCGAGAGCCTGCTGCGGCACTGGATCGAGGCCTTCAACAGCCGCGACCTCGACAGGCACGAGCAGCTCTACACGGAGGACGCCACCCTGTTCGGCTCGGTGGACGCGCTGCAGGTCGGCCGCGCCGCGATCCGCGCCTATTTCGGCCGGCTCGGCCCGGACGTGCGCGTGAAGGCCTATCCGATGCCGCGGGTGACGGCCCTCGGCACGGACGTGGCGGCGACCGCCGGCCCGGTCGCGTTCGCCGACGGCGAGACGCCGGTGCCCTACCGCATGACCTGGGTGCTGGTGCGGCAGGGCGGCAACTGGCGCATCGCCCAGCACCACGGCTCGCCGCAGCGCGGGGATCACGGCTGAGCCCGCCGGGTTCGAGCGCAGCCGGCGTCGGGGCGGATCGCTCTTGCATGCGCCGCTGCGGCGGGGCATGGCAGGGCGTCCTGTCCCGCCCCTGATGTGCCCCAGCCGTGATCGTCCGCCGGAATCCCCGCCCGTGGGAACTGTTCTTCATCCTGCGCGGCTCGATCGTGCCGCAGATCTGGCCGCAGATGCTGCTGGTCGCCCTGATCTCGGCGGCGGTGACGCTCCTGGAGACGCACGGCGCGATCCGCCTGCCGCCGATCGCGGCGCTGCCCTTCTCGCTGATCGGCGTGGCGCTGTCGATCTTCGCCGCCTTTCGCAACACCGCGAGCTATGACCGCTGGTGGGAGGCGCGCAAGATCCTCGGCCAGATGGTGATCGACGCGCGCGGCCTCGCCCGGCAGGCGCTGGCCTATCTCGACGCCGACCCGGCGGCAGCCCGGCGCCTGGCGCTGCTGGCCACGGCGTTCTGCGACGCCCTGCGCTGCCATCTCGGCGAGGCAACGCCGGACGAGGCGGCGCTGCGCCATCTCGATGCCGCCGACCGCGCCCAGGTGGCGGCGAGCCGCCACGCGCCCAACCGCGTGCTCGCCCTGATGAGCGGCGCGATCGCCGCGGCCCTTGGCCGCGGACAGATCAGCGCGCAGATCGCGCAGACGCTGGAGGAGCGCGTCACCGCCCTGTCAGGCGAGCTCGCCGCCGCCGAGCGCATCAAGTCGACGCCGCTGCCCTTCGCCTATTCGCTGCTGCTGCACCGCACGGCCTACCTGTTCTGCTTCCTGCTGCCCTTCGGCCTGGCCGACAGCATGGGCCTGTGGACGCCGCTGTTCGCCACCATCGTCTCCTACACCTTCTTCGGCCTCGACGTGCTCGGCGACGAGCTCGTCACCCCCTTCGGCGCCACCGAGAACAGCCTGCCGGTGACGGCCATCTGCCGCACGATCGAGATCGACATCCTGGAAGCGCTGGGGGAGACGGACCTGCCGGCGGCGCCGGTGCCGGAGAATTTCGTGCTGGCGTAGAGACTGTTTGGACACGGCGGGGAGGCGATGCGGCGGGTCTTGCCGCGCATGGCAAGTCGCCATGACGGCCCGGCCGCCCCGAACGACATCAAGGCGTCGCAGGATTCGACTTTGGTTCCGAGGCGGATTGGGGGTGCATGGTCGATACTCTGAAAACGGCAGGAGGAAACCGACATGTCTCAGGCTCCGGAACATCCCGCAGACGAACACCATCACTCGGCCGCCGCGCATCATCACGCGGCCGCCCACCATCATCACCAGGCCAAGCATCATCACGCGCTTGGCGAGCACGACGAAGCCAAGCGGCATGCGACTGCGGCTCACGAGCACAGCGAGCTCGCGCATAAGCATACCGCGAGCGCTCACACGCATTCGCACAACTGACGTCGTGACATTCCGCGCGAAAGCGTTGCGCGCTACGGCTCCGACGTTTTCGCGCGTCCACTCGGATCGATCTGGAACGTGTGTGAGTTCCCTTTCGATGACCAGCCTTCGCGACCTCCCCGGAGCAAGGCGAAGGCTGGGGCCGAAGCAGAGCCGGTGCCGGAATGGTTTGCGCCCGGCGACGCCACGAAGATGGAGGCGTTGGCTCGAGGCCTCTTGATGATGGCGATCGGCGACCCCAATCCGGGCCGACGCAAAGCGGACGCCAGCAACATTGCTTGTTCGTGTCCTTGGGCATTGCACTCGCGACCTGTGCCGCAGGCCCCCGGCGTGGTCGGGATCTTGGTGATTGGGGCGACATGGCGTGCCGGCTGCGCCGAGGCACCCGGATCGCCACCGGGTTGGCATTGCACCGTCGCCGGCGTAAGCGCGACCAGAGAAGGGTAAGGCGAACCTGGCCCGACCATTCCGCCGCCGGCCTTCACGTCGGAGCGATTTCGTCCAGCTTCTCGCGCAGCGCACGATGTTGGCGGCGAAGTGTTGCGTGCCTATGCAGCAGCGCCTCATACCGCTCAGAAAGATATTTCAGGCGATCCATGGCGCGATCGTCTGGAACATCATCATAATGTCCGAAGAACTGTCGGAAAATAAATTGCCACGCCGTCGCGTTTCCATGCCACGTGGCAGTGTTGTGTTCAATTATATAACCGCGAGAATTGCCGATGACATGCCGGTCACCTCCGATATCTGGATTTTTCACAAACAGAAATCGACATTTACCCCCAAAGTAACGCCCGATAATTCTTATAATTTCATCCTCATCTCTCTCATAGATGTGCGGATTTACACCTTCAATCTCCTGTGACAGATCAATTAGATTATTCTGCGTGTTCGAAAATACGCATACTATATTGTCGGCCGAATTCATTAAATCTATTGTCTTTTTCAAAAGATATGTGTATTTACTTGATAAAATAGTTTTGTCGAACTGCTCATGCCAAAAGAATAAACCGTGCCTCGTCCATCGAACACGCTGATATAATTCGATTTCATCAGCGCGAACCCCAGCAATCCCCTCCGACGAAAACATGGATACCACTGCAGAAGCTGGTGCTATCAGATTATCGAAGAATGACGGTTGCCATTCCAGGTCCTGATCATTGAGCGCAGCGGAAATCAACCGCTGATGTCGACGGATTTGATAAGCCGTCTGACAAGATACTCCAAAACTCACTACGGCATTCTTCGCAGAAATGAGCATTGCAAGGCCCCCGCCCTAGCACCACGGAACATACGCCTTTCTTTGTGGGAACGGCAAGTGAACCGAGTGCGGTCTCGCTGCCTTGATCGTATCCCGTGCGTCGCCTTCGGACGGCCTTTTCATTGGAGCCCCCATGGCCGATTTCATCCTTCCGAGTGCCGCCGCAGCGACGGACGGCCGGCCGGCCTGCCGTGCAAGGCGGCCGATATTCCTGGCGTGTCTATGGGGCCTGGGACGGCGCCACGGCGCAACTGCAAGTCGGCCCCGATGGCGGCACCACTGCCATCAATGTCGGCGGCGCGGCAGGGCACCCGCCGCGGCACATTTGCGCCCCGAGCAACACGACGGCCTCGACGGAATCCGCGACAACGACGCCAGCACCATCACGATCGACGGCAACGACGTCCTGGTGCCGGCGGCCTCCCGCGGCTGGACATCGTCGGGCATCGTCACAGCCGGCGGCGAACACGCGCTGGGCCTCCGCCTCGGACCGACGGGTGCCGGCGCCGGTGCGACCTGGAAGGGCGAAGCGAACCTGGCCTGACGCCTACTCGGCCGCCCGCGGGAACTTGTCACGCCGGAACACTGAAGAGAACTTCTCTGTCGTCTTCTGCGCCCGCTTCACGATGGACATCTCATTGTGATAGTGCCGCATGGACTCAGGGAGTACCTGCAGTTCGTCCGGGCGGAACGGGATCTTGAACCACATAAGTTCTTGCAGACCGGCTGTATAAATTGTCCCGTCACAGCACTGAAACATCTTCGTTTCACGTTTTCCCGGCGACCACATGGCATCGATCGAGTTATCCTTGATACCGAACATGTGAAAATACTCGGACCGAACGAAGATGCCATCCCACGATGTGGTCGCCACCAGTTCGTAGCCCTTGCTCTTGCCAAGCTCGATCAGGGCGAGCAGAGAGCAGCTTTGGTTGACGTCCGGGTCATCATCCTGAACGAAATAGACATCGTTGGGGACGGTGTGATTGAACTCGATGCACACGACGCGCGGCTTATAGTTCGTCAGGCCTGCCCACATGTGCCAATCGTTTCCGTCAATATCGATGCCGCAGAGATCGAAGTCGGTCGGGATCGGCGTCCGGGATAAGATCGTGTCCAGCGACTGCTCGCCGGATGAAGCGACGAAGGCATGGACCGGGTGCACGCGAGCATTGTTCCGATAGTTATCGACGAGCTTGCGGTGATCCTTCTCGTTCCCTTCGATCAACACGCCCGACCAGTTGTGATTGTTGATCAAATTCCAAGTGTTACTACCAGTAATTCCGTCACGAGCGCCGAACTCGACGCACCATTTTTGTCCACTACCAATTATATCAAAGATCTTTTCGAAGATTCCATCCTGACCGTTCTTCGATGTAACATTCTTGTGATACTTGCGAAGCCACATGCTTTCAGATTTCAGACGCGGCACGGATCTATGTTCGATGATCGGCATTTCCACCCTCAGCCATCTGTGTGTAGTTGCGTAGATGCCAGCCTTCTACCCGCGACACCTCACCAAACATGGCTGACTCCGTCAAGGCCAAGATGCCCCGACGTCATCGCGGCTTTCGGGCAGCTCTTTCATTGGAGCCCCCATGGCTGATTTCACCCTTCTGAGTGCCGTCGCGACGACGGGCGGCTGACCTGCCGTGCAAGGCAGCCGATATTCCCGGCGCGTCTAGGGGGCCTGGGACGGTCCCACGGCGCAGCCGCCGGTCAGCCCCCGATGCGGCACCACTGCAATGTCGACGGCTCGACAGGGCGCCCGCCGCGGGCACATTTGCGCCCCGAGCAGCACCACGACCTCTGCCAGCGCCTGCATGACCGATCGCTGGGATTGAGGCACAGGGCTTGCAGCGATCACGGCCAATTCCCATTTTGGGCTCGCTGCCATGTCGACGCGTATCGGACACAGAGTTCTGTCGGCGATTTTCGCGGTGCCAACCGTGCTCGCCGCCTTCTTTTTCGGCTCGGCCTTGAGCGGAAACGCCTGGGAGCAACTGGCCTGGACCACGGGCCTTTTCCTGGCCGGCATGGCAAGCGTCGAGATCGCCATGCGCGCGATCGAAAGCGAGCAGCCGCCGTCGACGTGACGAGGAAACGGCACGCTGCATCCTCCAACTCTGCCCCCACCCATCAGCAGGAATAGAGGGATTCTCGGAGTCCAGGCGACAGTGTACAAGACTCGCACGCGCGCCGTGCTATAGCGCGCGAACCAAATTGCGCGAACGCGTCGACCATTTTGGACAAGTTTCGAGTGGCGGAAATCGGCCTGTTCAAATGCGCTTGGGAGCACCACCGAAGGGTCGTCCGGAGCATGCCGGCGAGCCGCCGACCATCGCCCCACCCCCGAGGGGGAACGGGCCGTCAGCGGGGCCTTGGGGGGGCTGAAAAGGGCTGACGGCCCGAGCCCAGACGCCGGGACGCAATCTGGACTGACGCTTCGTTAGCAGTCCGTTGTGACAATTGCACGAGATCTGATTGCTGGGATGCGCGCCGACAACAAGTTCCGGTGACACTGCATAAGACTCACACATACGCCGTGGCGACGAAGGCCTTGGCCCCTCGCTCCAAGTCCTCACTATTCCCCAGCACTGGAAGTGCAACGCGAGAGAGCCGTTGGCGTCCCGGAAGGGATTCGAACCCCTGACCTACGGTTTAGGAAACCGTTGCTCTATCCTGCTGAGCTACCGGGACGCGGACGCGGGCTGCGCGGAGCGACGAAAGCCTTGTCGGGGGCGCGGCGTCAAGTGGTTTTGCGGGGCGCGCGCTTCAGCCGCGCTCGGGTTCCAGCCGGTCGAGGACGTCCCAGCCGAAACGCAGCAGCGGCAGGGCTTCCTCGACGAAGCCGGCGCAGTCCGCCACCAGGCCCGGGCCGGCGATGGCCTCGGCCTCGATCGGCCGGGTCACCAGGTAGGACTTGAGCTTGAGGGCCTCGACCAGGGCGGGGTCGGCGATGCCGGCCGCCTCGCGCGGCGGGCGGGTGAGGCTCCAGCGCCGGTCGAGGGCGTGGCCGGCCGCCGCCAGGGTCTCGGCCATCGCGGCAAAGCGCTGCGGGCCCTCGACCAGGGCCTGACGCACGGCGGCGAGGCGCGGCGGCTCCAGATCATAGAAGCCGGCGGCGCAGAAGCAGCCCTCGGGCGCGATGTGGATGTAGAAGCAGCCGGGATCGGTCTTGGCGCCGGAGCGGGTGAGCAGGGCGCCGGCATGGGTCTTGTAAGGGCGCTTGTCCTTGGAGAAGCGCACGTCGCGGTGGATGCGGAAGATCGAGCCCTTGGGGCTGCCGCGCAGCGGCAGGCCGCGGGCGGCGCAGGCCGCGCTGAGGTCGGCGACGAAGGCGCCGAGCGGCCCGAGCACGTCGGCGTCGTAGATGGCGCGGTTCTCGGCGAACCAGGCCCGGTCCTGGTGGAAATCGAGGGCGCGGAAGAAGGGCAGCGCCTTGGGGCCGAAGCCCTGGAACGAAGCGGTCGACATGGCTGCAGGCTATAGCCGAGCCCGGCGGCGAAGACGAGGGCCCTACTCCGCCGCCAGCCGGCCTCGGCGGCGCTCGCGCCCGCCCCGGCCTTCGCGGGCTTCCCCCTCGCTCGAGCCACGCTTGAAGGTGAGGCCGAGGGCGGCCTCCAGGTGCGGGAACGGGTCGGTCTTGTGCGGGATCGCCATGGCGCCGACGAAATGGGCCTGGAAGGAGGGCTCGATCGCGGTCTCGACCTTCTCGATGCCGCGCACCACCTCCTCGATCTCGCGGCGCGCCGCGGCGTTGAGCAGGGCGATGCGCGCGCCGGTGCCGGCGGCGTTGCCGGCCGAGCCGACCTTGTCGAGATCGCAGTCCGGCACCAGGCCGAGGATCATGGCGTGCCTGACGTCGATATGGCTGCCGAAGGCGCCGGCGAGCGTGATGCGGTCGACCGTGGCGACGCCGTAGCGGTCCATCAGGAGGCGCGCGCCGGCATAGAGCGCCGCCTTGGCGAGCTGCACGGCGCGCACGTCGTTCTGGATGATGGCGATGCGCGGCTCGCCCTCACGAATCACGTAGCGGAAGGTGCGGCCGTCGCTCTCGATGCGCGGCGTGCGCGCCGCCATGGCGCCATCGACGACGCCATCGGGCGTGATCAGCCCGGCCAGCAGCATCTCGGCGATCACCTCGATGATGCCGGAGCCGCAGATGCCGGTGACGCCGGTCCCGGCCGTCGCCTCGGCGAAGCCGGGCTCGTCGGACCAGAGGTCGGAGCCGATCACCTTGTAGCGCGGCTCCAGCGTCTGCCTGTCGATGCGCACGCGCTCGATGGCGCCGGGCGCGGCGCGCTGGCCCGAGGCGATCTGGCCGCCCTCGAAGGCCGGGCCGGTGGGCGAGGAGCAGGCGAGCAGCTTGTTGCGGTTGCCGAGCACGATCTCGGCATTGGTGCCGACGTCGACCAGCAGCGTCACCTCGTCCTTGAGGTAGGGGCCCTCCGACAGCACCACGCCGGCGGTGTCCGCGCCGACATGGCCGGCGATGCAGGGCAGGACATAGACATAGGCATTGGGCGCGAAGTCGAGCCCGAACTCCTTGGCCGGGATCTCCAGGCCGCCGTCGACGGCCAGCGCAAAAGGCGCGCCGCCGAGCTCGGTCGGGTCCACGCCGAGGAAGAGGTGGTGCATGATCGGGTTGGCGACGACCGTCATGCCGAGGATGTCGGCGGTGGCGAGGCCCGCCTCCTTCGCCACCGAGGCGGCGAGCTCGCGCAGGGCGTCGCGCACCGCGCTGGTGAGCTCGGCCTCCCCGCCCGGGTTCATCATGACGTAGGAGACGCGGCTCATCACGTCCTCGCCGAAGCGGATCTGCGGGTTCATCACCCCGGCCGAGGCGACGACCTCGCCGGTCTTGAGGTCGCAGAGATGGGCGGCGATGGTGGTGGAGCCGATGTCGACGGCAAGGCCGTGCGCCGCCTCGCGCAGGCCCGGCCAGATGGCGACGATCTCGCGGCTCTTGCGCACCGCGACGGTGACGCTCCAGTTTCCGGCCCGAAGCGTCTTCTGCAGGATGCGCAGGATCGAGAGCGGGGCGGTGACGTCGGGCACGTTCCACTGGTGCGCCAGCGCCTCCTGCAGGCGGCGGAAATCGCTGGCGGGGTCGTGCATGTCGGGCTCGCGCACCTCGACATAGTGCAGCTGCACGATCGGGTCGATCTCGATGTCGCGCACGGCGGCGCTCTTGCGCACGACCTGGCGGTGCACCTGGCTGTCCGGCGGCACGTCGATGACGGCATCGGCGCAGAGCTTGGCCTGGCAGCCGAGGCGCCGCGCCCCGTCCAGCGGCCCGCGCTTGGAGACATAGCGCGCCTCGACCGCGTTCCAGTCGGTCACGTGGTCCGGCGCCGAGACGATGCCGAGCTTGGGGAAGCTGCCCTCGCCGACCTCGACCTGGCAGCGCCCGCAGATGCCGCGGCCGCCGCAGATCGAATCGAGGTCGACTCCGAGCCGCCGCGCCGCCTCGAGCACGGAGGTCCCTTCCGGAAAGCGCCCACGCTTGCCGGAGGGGGAGAAGAAGACCAGCGGATCGGTCATGGGCGGCGCTTCCTCGGGTCGGGAGGCGGGTGCCTCAGCCGCGGGCGCGGCGGCGCTCGCCGCGGTCGCGCCGGCCGCCCGACGCCTCGCCCTCGGCCTGCGGCTCGCGGAACTTGCGGATCCAGCTCATGCAGTTGGGGTCGTGGCCCATCACCACGTCGGCGCCGAGGATGGCCTGGATATCCTCCAGGTGCAGCGGGTTCATGATCGCCGAGGTCATGCCGGCGCCGATCATCATCGGCAGGAAGGCGGAGTTGAGGCCGCGGCGGTTGGGCAGGCCGAAGGAGAAGTTCGAGGCGCCGCAGGTGGTGTTGACCTTGAGCTCGCCCTGCAGGCGGCGCAGGAGGTGCATGAGCTGGCGGCCGGCATCGTTCAACGCTCCCACCGGCATCACCAGCGGGTCGACCACGATGTCCTCGTGCGGAATGCCGAAATCGGCGGCGCGGTGGACGATCTTCTTGGCCACCTCGAAGCGCACGTTCGGGTCCTCGGAGATCCCGGTCTCGTCGTTGGAGATCGCAACGACCGCGCAATTGTATTTCTTGACCAGCGGCAGCACCCGCTCCAGGCGCTCCTCCTCGCCGGTGACCGAGTTGAGCAGCGGCTTGCCCTTGTAGGCGGCCAGGCCCGCCTCCAGCGCCTCGACGATCGAGGAATCGATCGACAGCGGCACCGGCACGGTGTCCTGCACCAGCTTGATGCAATCGGCCAGGATCTTCGGCTCGTCGGCGAGCGGGATGCCGGCATTGACGTCGAGCATCTGCGCGCCGGCCTCGACCTGCGCCAGGGCATCGGCGACGACGCGGGTATAGTCGCCGCGCGCCATCTCCTCGGCCAGGAGCTTGCGGCCGGTGGGGTTGATGCGCTCGCCGATCATCACGAACCGGCGGTCGAAGCCGAGCACGACCTTCTGCTTCTCGGAAGTGATCACCGTTTCGGTCATGGGGACGGGTGTCCTGTCGGAGGGATGGAGCTTGCGCCCAGCTTAGGGTCGCGATTTCGATAGCGGCTAGCTTCGATGCGACGGGTTTTGTGAAGGAGCGGGCAGCCGCCGGTCAAGGCGCCGTCGGCGGCTTGTGGCGGCGGCCGAAATCCGGCTCCGCCGTCTCCTGGCCGATGTCGATGATCGAGCGGCGCACGGCGCGGGTGCGGGCGAAGAGCTCGAACAGCTTGTCGCCTTCGCCCCAGCGGATGGCCCGCTGGAGATAGGCGAGGTCCTCGGTGAAGCGCCCGAGCACCTCCAGCACCGCCTGCTTGTTGTTGAGGAAGACGTCGCGCCACATGGTCGGGTCGGAGGCGGCGATGCGGGTGAAGTCGCGGAAGCCGCCGGCGGAGAACTTGATCACCTCCGACTGCGTCACCGCCTCCAGGTCGTCCGCCGTGCCGACGATGTTGTAGGCGATGAGATGCGGCACGTGGCTGGTGATGGCCAGCACCAGGTCATGGTGCTCGGCCGTCATCACCTCGATGCGGGCGCCGAGCCCTTCCCAGAAGGCGCGCAGCTTCGCCACCGCGGCGGGATCGGCGTCCGCGGCCGGGGTGAAGATGCACCAGCGGTTCTCGAACAGCTCGGCGAAGCCGGCGTCCGGGCCGGAATGCTCGGTGCCCGCCACCGGATGGGCCGGCACCAGATGCACGCCGGCCGGCATATGCGGGGCGAGCTGGGCGATCACCGCGCCCTTGACCGAGCCGGTGTCGGTGACGACGGCGCCGGGTTCGAGATGCGGCCCGATGGCCGCGCCCACCGCCGCGAAGGCGCCCGAGGGCACGCAGCAGATGACGCAGTCGGCCCCCTTCACCGCCTCGCCGGCATCGGCGAGGGTGATGTCGGCGATGCCGAGCTCCTCGACCCGCCGGCGCACGTCGGGGCTGAGATCGGCGGCAACCAGCGTCTTCGCCAGGCCATGGACGCGCGCGCCGCGCAGCAGCGAAGAGCCGATCAGGCCGATGCCGATGATGCAGAGGCGATCGAAGACGGGCGAGGGATCGGGCATGGGCGGGCCTGGGCGCGGCTGCCCCGCGGGCAGCGGATTGAGCGTCCTAGAGGTTCCCGATGCCCGAGGTCAAGCAATCCGGGCCGAAGCTCCGTGTGGCCGGGGCACCGCGCCGTCACGCCGCCCGCACCTGGGACAGGAACTCGGCCACCGCGTCCTGCAGCACGCGGGTGTGCTCGGACAGCTTGCCGCCGGCGTCGCGCACGCCTTCGGCCTGGGCCTCGTTGGAGAGCGCCGCGTCCCGCACCCGCTGGATCGTCGCGGCGACGGTGCCGGCCTCCCGCGCCGCGTGCGAGACCGCCGTGGCGATCTCGTCGCTCGCCTGGCGCTGCTGCACCGCGGCGCCCGAGATCTCGGCGGTGATGGCGCTCATCGCCTCGATCGCCTGGCCGACGGCGAGCATGGCCTGCCGCGTGTTCTGCGTCGCCGCCTGGATGGCGGCGATGAGGGCGGTGATCTGGTCGGTGGCGCCGGCGGTCTGCTGGGCGAGGGCCTTGACCTCCGCGGCCACCACGGCGAAGCCGCGCCCGGCTTCGCCGGCCCGGGCCGCCTCGATCGTCGCGTTGAGGGCGAGCAGGTTGGTCTGCTGGGCGATGCCGCGGATGAGCGAGGCGACGGTGCCGATCTCGGCCGCGGCGGCAACCAGGGATTCCACCGCGGACGCCGTGCCGCGGGCCTCGCCCAGGGCGCCGGTCGCCATCTCGCTGGCCGTCGCCACCCGGGCGCCGATCTCGTGGGTCGAGCCGGAGAGCTGCGTCGTGGCGCCGGCCGCGGCCTCGACCGCCTGCGCCGCTGTCGCCGAGGACTGGGCCACGATCTCGGCCTCCGCCCGGGTCGCCAGCGAGGCGGCGGACAGGGCGCCGGCCGAGGCCTCCAGCGTCGCGGCGGAGGTCTGCAGCCCCTCCATGATGCGCCGCACCTCCTCCTGGAAGGCCCGGCTGCCGGCCGCCAGCCGCTCCGCCCGCGCCGCCTCGGCCGCGAGGGTCCCCTGACGGTCGGCGTCCAGCCGCCGGCGCTCCTTGAGCGCGGCCTGGAACACGCCGATGGCACGCGCCATGTCGCCGATGTCGTCGCGGCGGGCGGTGAAGGGCACCTCGGCATCGAGGTCCTGGTTCGCCAGCGCCCGCATGGCGGTGCTCAGGCGCTGCAGCGGGCGGCGGATCTGGCTGACGATCAGCCAGATCCCGGCGAGGAGCGCGATGCCGGTGGCGGAAGCGGGCACGACCGTGAAGGCGGCGAAGGCGCGGCGGCGCGCGGCGGCGGCCTCGCCGCGCTGGCGCTCGACATCGGCGATGAAGGTGCCGGCGAGCTCGGCGATGTCCTTCAGCATGGTGTTGCGGCTCGCCACCGTGCCGGGCTCGCTGGCCTGGAGCAGGGCCGCCTTCGGCGAGATGGTCAGGCCCATGTCGGCGGTCTCGCTCTGATAGGCGATGAACTCCTTCAGCGACCGGTCGAGCTTGCGCCGCCCCGCCTCGGGGATGCGGTCGCCGGCTGCCGCGATGAAGGTGTCGCCCTGGACCTTCACCGCATCGAGGGCGGTGCGCAGCCCCTCGAATCCGGCCTTGGCCCCCTCCTTGTCCTCGGCGGTGTACACGGTGTTGGCGGCGACCACGGCATGCTCAATCGCCTGGCCGAGCGTGCGGGCCTGGAGCGCCAGGGTCATGACCTTCTCGACGGCGTCCGAACGGTCCTGCTCCTCCGCGAGCTGGCGCAGGGCGAAGGCCGACAGGCCCGCGGCCAGGAGCACCAGGAGGGCCAGGAGGGCGCCCAGCTTATGGGCGATCGTCAGGCGCAGACGCAGCTTCGGGAGGGCCAAGCGAACCATGATGTTCTCACCAGATCGGTTACGAACGGGCAATGGCGGGCCGCCGCTTAATATCCTATGAATACTTTTCGACATGACCTGAATTTGACATTGCTTCAATGCCAAGAAAGCCGCGTCATAATCCTGTTATATTCAAATATTCGCCAAAACTATTGAAGAACACAACGTGCTCATCTCACGATGCTCGCACCGGCACAAGGATGATCTTCCCACCGGCCAAGAATGCCGTCCGCAGCGGACCCGTGGCCGGCCGTGAAGACCTGTCGATCGACAGCGCGGCAGCGCCGGCCATCTCGGACGAGCCGGTCCGCGACGCTTCGGCAGGCGGCCCGCGGAGCGGACCGGGCAGCCTCCCGCGACCTCCGCCATGAGAGGGGGCCCAGACACATCGATATGGGCAGGTCGGGAGAGGACCCGCTCTACCGCATGAAATCCGCCAGGGCCTCGACCACGAGGCGGTTGGCCTCCTCCGGCCCGACGGTCAGGCGCAGGTGGCCGGGCAGGCCGTAGCCGTCGATGCGGCGCAGGATCAGGCCGCGGGCAGAGAGGAAGGCGTCGGCCTCCTTCGCCGTCCGTCCGGGCGTGGCGGGAAAGCCGATCATCAGGAAATTGCCGACCGAGGGCGTCACGGTCAGGCCGAGCCGTTCGATCTCCGCGGCGAGCCAGGGCAGCCAGCGCTCGTTATGGGCAACGGCGGCCTCGACATGGGCGCCGTCGGCGATGGCGGCGGCGCCGGCCGCCGCGGCCGGGCCGTTGACGTTGAAGGGGCCGCGGATGCGGTTGACGGCATCGGCCACGCCGGCCGGCGCCACCATCCAGCCCAGGCGCAGATTGGCGAGGCCGTGGATCTTCGAGAAGGTGCGCGTCATCACCACGTTCTCGGCGGTGGCCACCAGCTCCAGCCCGGAGGCATAATCGTTGCGCCGGACATATTCGGCATAGGCGGCGTCCAGCACCAGGAGGATGTCCGGCCGCAGCCCGGCATGCAGGCGCTTGACCTCGTCGAAGGGCAGGTAGGTGCCGGTCGGGTTGTTGGGGTTGGCGAGGAAGACGACCTTGGTGCGCGCCGTCACGCGAGCGAGCAGCGCGTCGACGTCGGTGGTGAAATTCTTCTCCGGCGCCACGACGGGCGTCGCCCCGGCGGCCATGGTGGCGATCTTGTAGACGAGGAAGCCGTGCTCGCTGTAGAGCCCCTCGTCGCCCGCGCCGAGAAAGGCGTTGGCGAGGAGGGCGAGCAGCTCGTCGGAGCCGGCGCCGCAGACGATGCGCTCGGCATCGAGGCCGTAGCGCGCGGCGATGGCGGCGCGCAGCGCCGTGGTCGAGCCGTCGGGATAGAGGTCGAGCGCTTCGCCCGCCGCCGCAAAGGCGGCCCGAGCCCTGGGGCTGGCGCCGAGCGGCGATTCGTTGGACGACAGCTTCCAGACCTTGGTGAGCCCCGGCGCGCCCGACTTGCCGGGAACATAGGCGGCGATGTCCATCACGCCGGGGCGGGGAACGGGACGAAGCGCGGTCATGACGGGACTCACACGGGGTGGGGAACGGCGGCGGCGTGGGAGCCGACCGGATGGATCGCGGTGGCGGCGGGCAGGGCGTCCGCCAGCGCCGAAACCGGCTGCGCGCCCGGCAGCGAGATCAGGAGCGCGGCGCCGGCGCGCGCCGTCACCTCGAAGCCGGCGGGGGCCGGCGCGGCCGCCTCGGGCAGCACCACCGAATAGAGACGGATATCGCTGCCGGCGGAGGCCTCGTCCACCGGCTTGGACAGGACGTAGCAGGGCATGGCGGCGGGGTGGTCGGCCCGCTCGACGAAAGGCAGCCGCGCGATCACCTTGGGCGCCCCGGCCGGCTCCAGCGCCCGCCACCACGCGCCGGCGGCGGCGACGGGCACCAGGCCGAGGTCGCCGCGCGAGGCCGCCACGGCATGGATCACGTCCGATGCGTCGTCATGGGTCTCGTAGGGCACGACGAAGCCGAAATGGAAGCGCGCGACATCGCGCATGGCCGCGCCGCCGAGCGAGACGTCGCCGTGCACGGCATAGGGTGCCTGCACATGGGTGAAGGTGGCGATGATGACGCGCCAGATCGATTCGACGATGTCGACGGGCAGGATGCCGCGGTGGCGGCCGACGATCTCGCGCATCATCGCCGCTTCGCGCCCGGGCCGGAAGGCCGAGCCGGTCTCCTGCGAGCGCTTGACGGCGATGAGCTGGCTGATGATCTCGCCGCGCTCCATCAGGAGCCCGTGCATCGCCGCATCGATGCGGTCGATCTCGCGGCGCAGGTCGGCAAGGCTGACAGGGGTTTCGGTCATGGGCGGGCCATCGGTGCGGCCGCCTGTCATACGGGCGGGGCGCCGGGAAGGCAAATGCAGTTCAGCCGACGACGACCAGGGCGGCGGTCTCGTCCGCCTCGACCGTGAGCCGGACTGCCGCGACGACACGCGGCCAATCCGGCTCCGCCACCACGACGACCGGGCAGGCGATGCCGTAGAGCTCCGCCGCCACCATGGCGCCGACCGCCAGGATCGGGTCGCGCTCGCGCAGCACCAGGGCGGCCGGGCCGGTGCCGGCGCGGATCGCCTCGGCCAGCACCGAGGAGCCGGAGGAGGAGCCGCGGCCGGCGGCCATGACCAGCACCGCCCCGGCGCAGGCCCGGCCGTGGTCGGGATGCCAGCGGTCGATGATGCGGCCGGTGCCCGCGTCGTAGCCGCCCCAGAAGCTGAGCGGCTCGGCCAGCGCCACCACCGCGCCGGCAGCGCGGCCCGGCACCAGCGGGACGGCGGCGATGCGACTCATGCCCGCACCAGGCGCCCGGCCCGGGCCGAGGCGACGCAGTCGGCGAGCGAGCCGAAGGCGACCTCGACGCCGAGATTGCCCGGGGCGTAATAGGCCCATTTGCCGGAGTTGGTCATGATCGCCCCGCCGAGGTCGCGGATGATGCTGGTGACATAGGTGCAGGTGTCGACCACCAGCGTCACGCCCGCCGCCGCGAGCCGCGGCTCCCAGCCGCGGGCGGCGAGCTCGGCCAGCACGTGCCGGCTGGTGTTGACGTAGAGGTCGATGCGCGGGCGCGGCCCGTCGAGGAGGCCCAGCAGCGCCGCGAACTCGGCGAGGGAGAAATGCGGCGTGCCGAGCGCCACGGCGGAGAGCCGCGTCCCTTCCGGCACGGTGGAGAGCTCGCGCACGACGCGCCGCAGGTCGTCCGGCCGCAGCGTTACCACCCGCTCCGGCGGCGCGCCCTGCAGGGCGGCATCGAGGGTCGGGGCTTCCGGCGTCAGGCCGACGGCATGGAACATCGCCACCGCCCCGGCCGCGGCGGCGACGGCGCCGAGCGCCTTGAGGTCGTCCTCACCCGCCCCGGCCGGCAGGCCGGTGATGACCGGGACCAGGCCGCCGCAGGCCCGGCCGGCGGCATGCCCGGCGGCGATGCAGGCGAGCGCGGCCCCGTCCCATTCCGGCGGCAGGCCCTCCAGGGCGACATGGACGCGGGCGCGGCGGTTCTCGGTGCGGTGCAGGCCCCAGTCCGGCACACGGCCGGCGAGGGCGCAGGCGAGGTCGATGAAATCGCCGTAGCGGTTGGTGCGGGCGCCGAGCACCGAATTGGCGAAGACGATGGCGTTGGACTCGGCCCAGGCCAGCTGCTCGCCGAAGGCGGGCCGGAACAGGGTCTGGTAGGGGGCGCAGGTGAAGGTCGGCACGCAGCCGAGCGCCTCGTGCGCCCGCATCAGCCGCTCGCCGGCGGCGCGCAGCTCATCTTCGCCGCGGAAGAGCTCGGGATGGATCAGGTCCACCGAGCCGACATTGAGGCTGGTCGGCACCGCGACGCGGCCGCCCATCGCCACCAGGCGCTCGACGAAGTCGAGGCTGACCGGGCCGTGATAGAGGCAGCCGTCGATATGGGCGCGGGCACAGGGGATGAGGCCGGGCGCCTCGACAGCCTGCGCGAAGCGGACCAGCAGGCGCATGGCAAAGGCCGCCGCCGGACCGGCCTCGCCGGCGAGAAGGGCCTGGTCCGACGGGGAGAGGGCAAGCGCCATGCCCTCCCTCTCCCACGCGCGGGCGGGCCTGTCGAGGCCAAAGGCGGCGCGCTTGAACGCCGGGGCCGGAGGGCGTGTGGACTGGCGCGGACCGCCGTGGCTCACGCGCCGCAGTCGGCCCCACTCTCGGGCTCGGGGATCAGGTCGGGGATCGCCTGCAGAGGCACCTGCACGGTCTGTTGCCAGGCGCTTTGCGCCGAGTATTGCGCGCCCATCACCTCTTTCGGGTCCACGTCACGCCATTCCGTCCTGCGCAGGATTTTGAAGTAGAGCGCGGTGCGGATGTAGGAGTCCGGGAACCAGAAGCAATTGAAGGCGAGCGCTTCGCGGTAGAGCTCCGCCTCGTCGAGGCCCTGGGCGGCGCCCAGTTGCAGGACGGCCAGCAGCGCCGAGCCGTGATTGCAATCCTGGAAGAAGGTCGAATTGTCGCAGCAGGGCCGGAAGGTCGACTGCGCCACGCCGATGGCGAGAGCCTCCTGATCCGACGTCATGTCGACGATCGGAACGCTGTTGAAGTAGCTGCTGCCTTCGTCGCGGTCGCCCAGCGTCCACCCGGCGGTGGATGCGTAGCCCGACAGCGATCCGCCGAACAGGGGACTCGCATTATTGCCCGTCATCCGGTTCGCCAGGCCGATCGGCCAGAGCAGGTCGACATAGCTGCTCGCGTTCTCCCGGGTCAGCCGGATCGGGGCATCCGCAGGATCGCTCAGGACGTGCGAGAGCTCGTCGGGCATCTTCTCCGTGCGGAGCCTGAGCGCGAAGACCTTGCCCCGATCGATGATGCCGTGCCGGACCAGGCGGACGATGCTGTCCCCGAGAGCGACACGGCTTTGATGCCCCGCCGAGGGAATGACCGCGGCGCTGGCCGCTTCGTAGAGCGGATAGGCCTTGCCCGGCGAAGAACCGGGCGCGGGAGGAAGATCGAATGAAGATCCGGCAACGGCCCGGTCGATCCACGGCAGCGCTGCGACAGCCGCCGCAAGTCCGATGAAACCCCGCCGCGTCCGGCGCTGGGGGCTCGAAGAGATGTCCATCGTCCTATCCTCCCTCACCTGCCGAATGGGCGGCTAGACGGTCGCGTAGACGGACGGCGCTTTGCCGTCCTTCGTGACCGCGTAGATGACGAATTTTTCGGTCTTGTCGCCGACCATGCCCGGCGAGCCGGCCGGCATGCCCGGCAAGGTGATGCCGGCGATGGCCGGCTTCTCGGCGAGGAGCTTCCTGACCACGTCGATCGGGACATGTCCGTCGATGACATAGCGGCCGATGAACGTCGTATGGCAGCCCTCGAGATCTTCCGGCACTCCGGCCTTGCGGCTGATCTCGGCGAGATCGTTGGTCGGCTTCACCTCGACCGCGAAGCCGTTCCGGCGCAGGTAGTCCGCATAGCCCTCGCAGCAGCTGCATTGCGGATTCTTGTAGAGCGTGGCGCGAGGGGCCGCGTCCGCGACGGCCGGTACCGGCAGGAGCATGACGGCAGCGCCGCCGAGAAGAAAATGACGTCTGTGCATAGGGGTCTCCTTTGGTGAGGGTTCGATTCAGGCCACGCGCAGGACCGTCATCAGGCCCGCCATCTGGTGGTCCATGACGTGGCAGTGCAGCATCCAGTCGCCGGGGTTGTCGGCGAGGAAGGCGAGCTCGACCGCGTCCTTCGGCGCCATCAGCACCGTGTCCTGCCACTGGCGGTGTGGTACCGGCGCGCCGTTGCGGGTCAGCAGGAGGAAGCTGTGCCCGTGAAAATGCATCGGGTGCCACCAGGCGGTCTCGTTGCGCAGCACGAGGACGATGCTGCGTCCGCGCTGGAAGGTGAGGGCTGGCGTCATGCCGGCATGGCCATCGCCGGTCATCGACATGCCGTTGATGGTCCAGACGGCACCCCCCATCATCCCGCCCATCCCGCCCATCCCGCCACCGCCCATCATGCCGCCCTGGAGCGTCAGGTCGTGGCGTTCGGCCCGGGCGAGGTCCGGCTCGGGCAAGGGGTTGCGCGGCAGGGTGAGGGGCGCATCGAAAGGATGCGCGCGAAGGGGCGGCCCCGGGGCATAGGCGAGCTGCGTCACGCCATAGGCGAGGCCGTCATAGAAATCGTCGATCACATGGTAGGAGCGCTCCGGCTCGCCCTGCATGTCGAGAACGACGTCAACCCGCATGGCGGGGCCGAGCAGGATGCGGCCGCCTTCCGGCTCATGCGGATCGCAAGGCTGGCCGTCGATCGCGACGATCACCGGCCGATGTCGCTCGAAGCGCAGCGCCATGATCCGAGCGAGCGACGCGTTGACCAGGCGCAGGCGGACCCGCTCGCCGGCCCGCACCGGCTCCCCTGCCGAGACGCTGCCGTTGAGGGTGACGGTCTTGCCGACGCGGCCGGACATCGCCGCTTCCATCCGATTGCCGAAGCCGGACGCGATCTCGCCCTCCGCGGTCAGCCGCCAATCGGCGAAGAGCCAGAGGAGGTCGCGATCGACCCGGATGGGTTCGCGCTCCTCGACGACGACGGCTCCGGCGAGGCCGCGGCCGAGCTGTTCGAGGCCGTTGGCATGCGGATGGTACCAGAAGGTCCCTGCATCGGGCGGCGTGAACTCGTAGAGGAAGCTCTCGCCGGGCCTGATCGGCGGCTGGGTCAGGCCCGGCACGCCGTCCATGGCGTTCGGCACCCGGATCCCGTGCCAATGAACGGTGGTGTCCTGTTCCAGCCGGTTGTCGACGAGGATGCGGATCGGTTCCCCCTGGCGCAGGCGCAGAAGAGGGCCGGGCACGCGGCCGTCATAGGCCCAGACATCGGCCCGCGGGCGGTCCGCTCCGGCGAGCCGGGCGCGGGCCGGCCGGGCGGCGATGTGAATGTCGTTCGCACCGGCTGCGCGGGGCGCCCGCGTGTCGAGGGATGCCAAAGCGAGGCCGGCGCTGCCGAGGAGCAGGCTCCGGCGCGTCAAGCGGCATGGGAATTCGCAGGTCAAGATCCACCCTTCCGATCATCATGGATGACGCATGCGTCGGCCGGCCCAACGGGTCGAGGCGCTCGGACGCGTTCGATCGCCCGGCCCCGTCGCGGTCGCGACGGCCGAGGCGTCAGCCGATGTCGGTGGTTCGTGGAGGGGCAGGGTCCGGAGGCGACGCCCGGCCGCGAAGGACCGGCGTGAAGACCGGATAGACCATCGTCGTGGGCACCGCCGTCACCGGCGCCGTCTCGGGAAGGAGCGCCCAGACCGGCGCCGCGCAAGCGGTGATGCAGATCGTCGCCTTGGTGCCGCCGTCAGGGCAATCGGCACAGCCGTGATGCCCGGATGCGCCCATATCGGAGGGCATGGCCATCTTCACGACCATGGCGCTCGCCTGGACGGCAGACAGGTCCATCCCCGTCGTCACGAAGACGGCGAGGACCAGGACGAAGACCTGTCGGAGCGACCAACGCTTCATGGCGGGGGCCACGATCGCGCCAAACTATGCCGAAAACAAGCCGGGGTGGCGGCCTGCGGCAGTGTGTCTTCAGAACAGGGCCTGGCCCGCCATCAAGCCGAGGATGAGGAAGATCACGAAGACGGCGAGGAAGAGGAAGAACAGGATCTTGGCGATCTGCGCCGCGCCGGCGGAAATGCCGGAGAAGCCGAGCGCGCCGGCGACCAGCGAGATCACGAAGAAGATGAGGGCCCATTTGAGCATCGTGCGACTCCGCTCCACCGCGAACGCAAAGCGGTGTCGGCAGCTCAACTCGCACGGGCCTTCGTTGTTCCCCGATCTATTGGACGAGTTGCTGGACCAGCGCGCCGATCATGCGCGGCAGATCGTAGGGGAAGCGGGCGGTGATCAGATTGCGGTCGACGACGACGGGCTCGTCGAGCACGGTGGCCCCGGCATTCTCCAGGTCGATCTGGATGTTCCACACCGCCGTCGCCTTGCGGCCCTTCAGCATGCGGGCGCTGACCAGCACCCAGGGGCCGTGGCAGATGGCGCAGACCGGCTTGCCGGCGGCATCCAGCGCCCGCACGAAGGCCTGGGCGTTGGCGTCCATGCGCAGGAAGTCCGGGTTCCAGCAGCCGCCGGGCAGGATCACGGCGTCGTAGTCGGCGGGCTCGGCCGTCTCCAGGTGCCGGTCGATCGCCAGCCAGCCGGCGTTCTCCAGCAGACGCACGCACAGGACGTGGGTCAGCGCCTGCTCCGGCATGCGCACGCCGTAGGAGGGCGGCATCGGCCCGGCCTTCGGCGCGACGACGTGCACCGAGGCGCCGTGCTCGGTCAGCCAGCGCTGGGCGCCGAGGATCTCGACCTCCTCGACCCCGTTGGTGCACAGGATGGCGATGCGCCGGCCCTTCAGCAGATCGGGATCGGACGGCGGGTCGAACAGGAAATGGTTGAGCTCGCGGTTGAGCTCGCCCTCGGCGGTGGCGAGGCCGACGGTGGAGAGCGTCGGCACCGCCGCCGGGCTCTCGAACTCGGCGGCGCGGCGGGCGCCGGCATCGGCAGCCGGCAGGCTGCGGGTGGTGACGTTCATGGCTTCCTCCCTGTGGTGGTCGTCTCGGCGGCCTGCGGCTGGTGCCGTCAGGATCCGGCCCAGTGGCGGCGGATGACGGCGATGCTTTCGGAAAACAGCGTGTCGAGGTCGGGAAAGAGGTCGCGCCACACCCGCGTCGCCGCGGCGAGGGCGGGCACCGATCGGCCGAAGGCCTCGACCGTGAGCCAGCCGTCATAGTGCTCGGCACGGACGGCCCGGATCGCCGCGGCGATCGGCGCGTGGCCGCGGCCGGGAATGCCGCGGTCGTTCTCGGAGATGTGGACGTGGTTCACCTCGCGCGCGTGGGTGCGATAGGCCTCGACCGGATCGCGCTCCTCGATATTGGCGTGGAAGGTGTCGAAGGTGCAGCCGAAATGGCGATGGCCGACGCGGTGGCTGAGATCGGCGGCCTGGGCCAGCGTGTTGAGCACATAGCATTCGAAGCGGTTGAGCGGCTCGAGCGACAGCATCACGCCGGCGCCTTCGGCATGGACCGCGGCCTCGTGCATGGCGTCGGCGAGGCGCTCGATCTCCTCGACCGTCGGGCCGTCGCCGGTGAAGACGCCGAGCGGGGAATGGAACGGCCCCATCATCAACGTCGCCCCGAGCGCATGGGCGCAGTCGATCGACCAGTGCAGCCGGTCGCGCGCCCGGGCGCGGACGACACGCTCCCGGCTGATCGGATTGGCGTCCTCGGTGACGATGGCCGCGATGGTCGCCTCGAGGCCGATGGCGCGCAGCCGGCTGCCGAGGCTGCGGTAATGCGCGCCCGCGCCCTCGAACACCGGCACTTCCACGCCGTCATAGCCGAGCGCCTTCAGCCGCTCGAGCACGGGCGCATGCTCGTCGGTGACATGCCCGGTCACAGCCAGCATGTTGAAGCCGATCTTCACGGCCGCCCCCTGGCAACGTCCTCCCTCGGCGACGCTCCTGCGTCGTCGTCGGCGCGGCGTTTTTGCGCCGTCGCCCGCGCGGCGATCTTACGGTCGTCGCCGTCGCGTGATGGAGACTAGCGCCGTTCCGGCCGGCTGTCAGCATCTGGTCCGACCAGATGCGTATGGCGCCGCTAGGCCGTCAGGCCGACATGGGCCAGCGCCGCCTGCTGGCGCTGCGCCACCGCCTCGGCGGAGAAATCGGCGATCGCCTCCTCGAACAGGCGGTGGAAGTTGAGCTCGGCGCCGAGATGCAGGAAGACGCCGCCGAGGCCGATGGCGGCGCGGTCCATGAACACGAACTCGCGCGGCACCGTCACCGGCCCGTTGCGCTTCAGCGCCTGGTGCACGGCATAGGCCTCGCGCCGGCCGTATTCGCCGGGCGCGACGCCGTCGGCGATGCTGCGCACCCGGTCTTCCATCAGCGGGCCGTAGATGAAGCGGGCCCAGATGTTGAGGGTCTCGATCATGTCCTTGCGCAGGTTGCGGAAGCCCCAGGTCTCGTAGGCGTGCAGCACCAGCGCCGCGTCGCCCCTGAGCAGGCCGTGATAGAGATCGACCACCCCGGCGACGAAGCGCGCGGGAAAGATGCGGATGCAGCCATAGTCGAGCAGGTTGATGCCGGCGGGCTCGCCGTCGCGCAGGAACACGGTGTAGTTGCCGAGATGCGGGTCGCCATGGATGACGCCGACGCCGGCATAGGGCTTCCACCAGGCGGCGAACATGGCCCGGGCCAGGCGGTTGCGCGCAGCGAGGTCGGCCCCCTTGTAGGCGAGGATGCGCTCGCCCTCGAGCCAGTCCATGGTCAGCAGCCGCCCGGTCGACAGCTCCGGCCAGATGCGCGGGGTGCGGACGTCGTCGATGCCGAGCGCCGCGAAGATGTCGCGGTAGAGCGCGGCGTGCTTGGCCTCGCGCCGATAGTCCAGCTCCTCGCGCACCCGGGCGCTGATCTCGTGGTAGATCTCGCGGGTGTCGATCGCCGGGTCGAGCCGGCGGTGGATGGCGAACAGCACCTGCAGCTGGGCGAGGTCGGCTTCGACCGCCGACTGCATGTCGGCATATTGCAGCTTGCAGGCGAGCGGCGAGCCGTCCAGGGCGGCGGCGCGGTGCACCTGGCCGAGCGAGGCGGCGGCGGCCGGCTGATGCTCGAAGGAGCCGAAGCACTCGGCCCAGGCCGGCCCGAGCTCGGCCATCATGCGGCGCTTGACGAAGGCCCAGCCCATGGGCGGGGCCTGGCTCTGCAGCTTGCCGAGCTCGGCGGCATATTCGGGCGGCAGCACGTCGGGCACGGTGGAGAGGAGCTGGGCCACCTTCATCAAGGGGCCCTTGAGCCCGCCGAGGGCCCGCGCCAGCGCCGCCGCATTGCCGGACTCCGCGCCCTCGCTGCCGAAGATCCGCGCCCCGGCGATACGGGCGGCGACGCCGCCGACATTGGCGCCGACCCGGGCGTAGCGGGCGGCCCGGGCGGAAAGGCGGTTCTTCTCGCGATCGATGTCGGTCATGCGGCCCGTCTCCTGAGGCTCCTGACATAGGACGTCCGGCGCGCTTCACAAAGGTCCGTGCCTCAGCCGCAGCGCCGCAGCCGCCGGCGGCTCCGGGCTTGGGTCCGCGCCGTCTTCGGTCTATGGAAGCGCCAGCTGCGACCCAGAGTGCCCGATTTGCCCCGTCCGCCGTCCGACCGTCGTCCCCCCGCGCCCGTCCCGGGCCTCGCCGCCCGCGCCCTGGCGACCGCCGCGATCGACGGCGTGCTGAGCCGGGGCGAAGCGCTGGAGGAGGCCTTCGAGGGCGCCCGCCTGGAGCCGCGCGACCTCGGCCTGGCGCGGATGATCGCCGGCGTCTCGATGCGGCGCTACGGCAGCATCGGCCACCTCCTCGAGGGCCTGATGGCCAAGGGCATGCCGCGCAAGTCCGGGCCGCTGGAGGCGATCTTGATCACGGCGGCGGCGCAGATCCTGTTCCTCGACGTGCCCGACCATGCCGCCGTCGACCTCGCGGTGCGGCTGGCGCGCGCCGACGACCGGGCGCAGGCCTTTTCGGGCCTGGCCAATGCGGTGCTGCGCAAGCTGGCGGCCGAGAAGGCCGAGCGCCTCGCCGCGGTGCCCGCGGACGCCGACACGCCGTCCTGGCTGATGGGGCGCTGGCGCCGGGCCTATGGCGAGGACAGGGCGCACGCCATCACCGCGGCGCAGCGCACCGAGCCGGCGCTCGACCTCAGCGTCAAGGCGGACGCGGCGGGCTGGGCGGCGCGCCTCGGCGGCCGGGTGCTGCCGACCGGCTCGGTGCGCCTCGCCGGCCACGGCGCGATCCCGGCTCTGGAGGGCTTCGGCGAAGGCGCCTGGTGGGTGCAGGATGCGGCCGCTGCCCTGCCGGCCCGCCTGCTCGGCCCGGTCGCCGGTCTCGCGGTCGCCGATCTCTGCGCCGCGCCGGGCGGCAAGACGGCGCAGCTCGCCGCGGCCGGCGCCGCCGTCACGGCCGTCGACCGCTCCGAGGTCCGGCTGACGCGCCTCGCCGACAACCTGAAGCGCCTCGGCCTTCAGGCGGAGATCGTCGCCGCCGACCTGCTGGCCTGGCCGGGCGGCACCTTCGACGCGGTGCTGCTCGACGCCCCGTGCAGCGCCACCGGCACGATCCGGCGCCACCCCGACGTCGCCTGGGCCAAGGCGGCGCACGACATCGCCGCGCTCGCCGATCTGCAGCGGCGCATGCTGGCCAAGGCAGCCGGGATGGTGAAGCCCGGCGGCCTCCTCGTGTATTGCACCTGCTCGCTGGAGCCGGAAGAAGGCGAGGAGCAGGTCGCCGCCTTCCTGGCGCGGAACCCGGCGTTCCAGCGCGTGCCGGTGACGGCCGCGGAGATCGGCGGCCTCGCCGAGGCGGTGACGCCGGCGGGCGACCTGCGCACCCTGCCTTCGCTGCTGCCCGATCCCGATCCGGCCATGGCCGGCCTGGACGGGTTCTTCGCGGCGAGGCTGCGGCGGGTGGGATAAGCGCGCATTCGCAAAAAAGAGGGCGAAAACCCCTCTCCCAGACGGGAGAGGGGTTGCGCCTTTCCTACGCCCTCACCGCCGCTGCACGCCGGGCAGCACGCAGAGCATCTCGTAGAGGAGATTGGCGCCGGTCAGGGCGGTGTTGCCGGAGGGATCGTAGGGCGGCGACACTTCGACGAGGTCGCAGCCGACGAGGTTCAGGCCCCAGCAGCCGCGGATGATCTCCAGCGCCTGCACCGTGGTGAGCCCGCCGATCTCCGGCGTGCCGGTGCCGGGCGCAAAGCCCGGGTCGAGGCTGTCGATGTCGTAGGTGAGGTAGACCGGGCCGTCGCCCATCAGCTGGCGGACCTCGGCCATCAGCGGCGCCAGCGACTTGTGCCAGCATTCCTCGGCCTGGACGACGCGGAAGCCCTGCCGGCGCGGCCAGTCGAAGTCGTCGGCGGCATAGCCGGTGCCGCGCAGGCCGATCTGGATGCAGCGCTTCGTGTCGAGCACCCCGGCCTCGACGGCGCGGCGGAACGGCGTGCCGTGGGCGATCGGCTCGCCGAACATGTGCTCGTTGATGTCGGCATGGGCGTCGACATGGATCAGGCCGACCGGACCGTGCGTCTCGGCCACGGCGCGCAGGATCGGGTAGGTCAGGGTGTGGTCGCCGCCGAGGGTGAGCGGGATGCAGCCCTCCTTCAGGATCGCCCGGTAGGCATTGGTGATGATGTCCATGCACCTGGGCAGGTTGAAGGTGTCGATGGCGACGTCGCCGATATCGGCCACCATCAGGCTGTCGAAGGGGGCGGCGCGCGTCGCCATGTTGTAGGGCCGGATGAAGCAGGACTCCGCCCGGATCTGGCGCGGCCCGTAGCGCGTGCCCGGCCGGTTCGAGGTGCCGATATCCATGGGGATGCCGACGAAGCAGGCGTCGAGCCCCGCGGCGGTCGCGGCGGCCGGCAGCCGCATCATGGTCGGCAGGCCGCCGAAGCGGGGCATCTCGTTGCCGCCGAGCGGCTGGTTGAAGGTCTTGCTTTCCGTCATGATCCGTCCCGTGTCGACAAGGAGCCGCGGCGCTCGCTCACCATAGACGAAATCGGCTTCGATCCCGCAATGGCCGACGTGCGCGCCGTCGCCCCGACGCGTCATCCGGCGACGGCAGAGCGGCACCAGAATCCAGCAGGTTTGTACCTAGCCGTGCCTGCCGCCATCGGTCTAAGCTGCGCTCGCTGCGGGGATCGACAACGGCCGGACGCATGTCCGCCGCAAGGGGGCTTGCATGACCGAGGTGGTAGAGCCGCTCCGCGCCGCGCAGGACGTGCCCGCCGAACCTCCGCCTGCCGCCGCGCCGCCTCCCAAAGCTTCGAAGACGGCTGCCATCATCGTCACGCTGACCGTCGCGGCGATCGTCGGCCTGTCGCTGTGGTATCTCGTCCAGCCCCAGCCGCTGCTGGTGCAGGGCGAGGCGGACGCGACGCGCATCGACATCGCCGCCCGCGTCGACGGCCGGGTGGCGCAGCGGCCGGTGTCGCGCGGAGACGACGTCGCCGCGGCACAGGTGCTGGTGTCGATCGACAATCCCGAGCTGATGACCAAGCTTGCCGAGGCTGAGGCAGGCGAGCGCGTGGCGCAGGCCGACCTCGCCCGGATCGAGGTGGGCACCCGCGCCGAGGTCGTCGCAGCACGCAAGGCCGCCGTCGCCGCCAGCGAGGCCAACCAGACGCTGGCGCAGCAGACCTACGACCGGACCAAGCAGCTCACCGAGCGCGATTTCGCCTCCGTCCAGAAGCTGGACGAGGTCACCGCCTCGCTCGACGTGGCCAAGCGCAGCGCCGAGCAGGCCAAGCTCGCCTATGAGGAGGCCGTGGCCGGCTACACCGCCGAGGAGCGCGGCGTCGCCAGGGCCGCCGTCGCCAAGGCGCAGGCGGCGATCGCCACGCTGCAGGCCCAGGTCGCCGAGCTGACCGTCAGGGCGCCGGTCGCAAGCCAGGTCTACCAGATCGGCGCCGAGCTCGGCGAATATGTCTCGCCGGGCGTGCCGCTCCTGTCGCTGGTCGATCTCGGCGACGTCTGGCTGCGCTTCGACCTGCGCGAGGACCTGGTCAAGGGGCTGAAGGTCGGCGACCGCTTCGCGGTCAGGATTCCGGCGCTCGGCGATGCGCCGGTCACGGTCGAGGTGCGGACGATCGCCACGCGCGGCGAATATGCGGGCTGGCGGGCGACCCGCGCCACCGGCGACTTCGACCTCAGGACCTTCGAGGTGCGGGCCTATCCCGTCGACAAGATCGCGGCGCTGCGGCCGGGCATGAGCGCCTATGCCGAATGGGCGGGAGCACGCTGATGCCGGCGGCGCCCCGCCCCGGCATCGTCGGCGTGGCGGCGCGCGAGGTGGCGTGGATCTGGCGCGACAGGGTGGCGCTGCTGCTCGTGGTCGGCATTCCGCTGCTCGCCTTCGCGCTCCTGGCCGCGACCTTCAGCAACGCGGTGATCCGCGATCTGAGGGTCGACGTCGTCGACCAGGATCGATCCCAGACCTCGATGACCTTCGTGCAGGCGATCGGAGCGGCCCCGGGCGTCACCGTGGCGGGGCGCTCGGCGGACCTCAGCGGCGCCATGCACGCCATCCGCTCGGGCGATGCGATCGCGGCGGTCTACATCCCCGAGAATCTCGAGCGCGACATCCTTGCCGGCCGGCGGCCGCAGATCGTCATCTTCTCCAACAAGCAGTTCTTCACGCCGGGCAACGTCGCGGCGAGCGCCCTGCAGGCCGCCGTCTCGGCGGCGGCCGCCGACCTGCCCGCCGGCGCCCGCAGCGCGGCCTTCACGCCGGGCCCGCTCGTCGTCGAGCAATATGTGCTGACCAATCCGGCCCTGAATTATGCCCAGTTCCTGCTGCGGGCGATCCTGCCGACGGTGCTGCATGTCGTCATCGCCATCGCCGGCGGCTATGCCGTCGGCTCCGAATTCGGCGCGCGCGGCGTGCGCGGCTGGCTGGCGGCGGCCGGCGGCCGGCCGCTGACCGCCCTGGTCGGCAAGCTCCTGCCCTATGCCGGCATCTTCCTGGTGATGATGGCGCTCGGGCTCGGCATCATCCACGGCCTCTACGGGATTCCGTTCCGGGGCGACCCGGTGATCATGGGGGCGGCCGCCTGCCTGCTGATCGTCGCCTATCTCTGCCTCGGCGCCTTCTTCCAGCTCCTGGTGCGCAATCTCCCCACCGGCCTCAGCCTGACGGCCATCGTCTGCTCGCCGGCCTTCGGCTTTGCCGGCGTCGGATTCCCGCTGCTGGCGATGGGCACCTTCGCCCGGGTCTGGGGCGCGCTGCTGCCGCTGCGCTGGTACATCCAGATCCTGTTCGACCAGGCCGCGCGCGGCGTCCCGGCCCGGGACTCGGTGGAGCCCTTCCTCATGCTGGCGGCCCTGGCGGCGCTGTATTTCGCGCTCGCCTGGCTCAGGCTCCATGCGATCGCGGCCAATCCTGACGGAGGGCCGGCGGAAGCCGCGGCTCCCGACCGGCCCGTGCGCCCGGGCATCGCCGCCGCCTTCGCGGCCGAATATGGCCGGGTGCTGCGCGACCGCGGCGTGTTCGGCCTGATCGTCCTGGGGCCGATCATCTACGGCGTGTTCTATCCGCAGCCCTATCTCGGGCAGCTCATCCGCGGCATCCCGATCGCCGTCGTCGACGATGACGGGTCGGACCTCAGCCGCACCATCGTCCAGACGCTGAACGCGGACGAGGCCATCACGGTGGCGCTGCGGCCGACCACCCTGGCGGAGGCGCAGGCGGCCCTCGCCCGCCGGGAGGTCTTCGGCATCCTCGGCATCCCGGCCGGCACCGAGCGCGACGTGCTGAAAGGCGAGAAGGCGCGGCTGCCCGCCTTCGTCGATTCGGCCTATTTCCTGCTCTACAACCGGACGCTGCAAGGCATCAGCGAGGCCGCGGGCGCCGTCACGGCGGACCTGATCGCGCGCAGCGCCCGCCCGGACGGCAGCCTCTACCGGGCCGCCCTGGCGCAGAGCTCGCCGATCGAGATCCTGAACCAGCCGCTGTTCAACCCGACCGGCGGCTATGCCAGCTATGTCGTGCCGGCCGCCTTCCTCCTGATCCTGCAGCAGACGCTGCTGATGGGCGCGGCGACGCTCGGCGGCGTGACCTTCGAGCAGGGCGGCCGCGAGGCGCGACGGCGCCGAGGCGGCCCGGCGGCGGTCATCGGCCAGGCGATCGCCCATCTCCTGCTGGCGCTTCCAGGCTTTGCGCTCTACCTCGTCGTGCTGCCACGGATCTACGGCTTTTCCGCCAGCGACCACGTGCTCGCCATGCTGGCGATGGCCATCCCCTTCATCCTGGCCGTCAGCTTCCTCGGCCAGTTCCTCGGCACCTGGTTCCGGCGGCGCGAGACAGCGGTGCTCATGCTGATCGCGATCAGCCTGCCGCTGTTCTTCCTGGTCGGCGTCGCCTGGCCGCCGGAGGCGATCCCGCCGATCCTGCGGTCGGTCAGCGCGGTCTTCCCGAGCACGTCGGGCATCCAGGGCTTGGTGCGCATCAACCAGATGGGGGCAGGCTTGGCGGACGTCTCGCAGGATTGGGCCAGGCTCTGGCTGCTGACGGGCATCTATGCGGTCCTCGCCATCGCGGCGTCCTGGATCGCCACGGCAGGGAGGACGCGGGATGAGCGTTGAGCCGAGGCGCGCTGTGCGGATGCTGCTGACCGGCCTGATCGTCGTCGCCTTCGCCGCGCTCGTGGCAAAGGCGTGGCGCCAGCGGGAGCCGCAGCCGACGATGCCGGGCATGGTCCGGCAGACCGAGATCCGCGTCGCGCCGGAGACGACGGGGCGCCTTGCGACCATCGCGGTCCAGGCCGGCCAGCACGTGCGCAAGGGCGATCTCCTCGCCGTGCTGGACAATCCCGACCTGACCGCGGCCCTGGGCGAGGCGCAGGCGGCTGCGGCGAGCGCCAAGGCCGACCGCGACCACGTCTATGCCGGCGTGCGGGCCGAGGAGGTGTCGATCGCCGCCGAAGCCGTGCGGACGGCCGAGGCCAATCTCCTGCTCGCCCAGCAGCAGAATGCCCGCGCCGTCGCCCTGGCGGCCAAGAGCTTCACCAGCCGCCAGCAGCTCGACGAAAGCACGGCCTCGCTCGCCAAGGCGCAGGCCGACCTCGACCTGAAGCGGGCCCAGTCCGCGGAGGCGAGCGCCGGTCCGATCGCCGAGGAGCGGGCCCTGGCGGATGCCAAGGTCGCCCTGGCGCAAGCGACGATCGCGGATCTGCAGGCCAGCCTGGCCAAGACCCGGCTGATGGCCCCGGTCGACGGCACGATCGGCATCCGCGTGGCCGAGCCCGGCGAGATCATCGGCCCGGGCAAGCCGGTGATGACCCTGGAGGTCGACGGCGAGCGCTGGTTCACCTTCACGCTGCGGGAAGATGCGCTGCACGGCATCGCGATCGGCAAGTCCGTGGCGCTGACCGACCCGGGCGGCCGGCGCATCGAGGCTCGCGCCACCGAGCTGCGCCCGCTGGGCGAGTTCGCGACCTGGCGGGCCGCCCGCGCCGTCGGCGACCACGACCTCAACGCCTTCCGGCTGCGGCTCGAGCCGGTCGGCGCCGTCGAGGGCCTGGAGCCGGGCATGACCGTCTGGCTCGCCGGGCAGTCGTGAGGCGTCGCGGACCGATGGCGAGCGGCGGTCGAGAGCGTGATCGCTTCAAGTTGAATCGATCGCGCGCTCCGTCTCTTTGTTTCACGCATTGCCTCGACGCGAACCGAATGCCGGTTCGCTGGAAAATGCTCTAGCATCCTCCCCGGAAGGTCGAGGGAACCGGTCCGTCCGATGTTGAGCTACGACGACGTTCGCGCCATGCTCATCGACCCGATGGTCCAGACCGGCGCCCTCGCCGTGATCGGCGCGGTGATCACGCGCGTTCTGCTGCGCAAGCATCCGACCCGCCGCCTGGTGGGACAATTGCTGTTCTTCTCCGCCCTCACCGCGCTGCTGCTCTACCACGGCATCGTGCCCTACGAGCCGGGGCCGCCGGGAGCCTCTAGCCTCCAGCGCGTCTTCATCGGCATCGCCAAGATCATCTGGTGGACGAACGCGGCCTGGTCGCTGATCAGCGTCGTCCGCGTCTTCCTGATCTTCGAGCGCCAGCCCCGCGAAGGCCGGCTGATCCAGGATCTCGTCGTCGGCGTCATCTATGTCGGCGCGCTGCTCTCGGTGATCGCCTATGTCTTCAACGCGCCGGTCGGGACGCTGATCGCCACGTCGGGCGTCTTCGCCATCATCCTCGGCCTCGCCCTGCAGAGCACGCTCGGCGACGTGTTCTCCGGCATCGCCCTCAACCTCAGCCGGCCCTATGCCATCGGCGACTGGCTCGTGCTCGCCAACGGCATCGAGGGCCGGGTCGTGGAGACGAACTGGCGGGCGACCCACCTCCTCAACGGGGCCAACGATCTCGTCATCGTGCCCAACAGCGATCTCGCCAAGGCCAGGCTCACCAATCTCAGCAGCCCGGAGCGCAGCCACGGCGCGACGGTCACGGTGCGGTTCCGGCCGACGACGACGCCGTCCGTGATGGTGGACGTCTTGCGTTCGGTCTTCCTGAGCAGCGACTGCGTCCTGCCGACGCCGGCCCCGACCATCCAGGTGACGTCGCTCGATGCCAGCGCGGTCGAGCTGGAGCTCTCCTTCCGCGTCGTGGACATGTCGGCGACCGGGCGGGCGAAGAACGAGATCTTCGATCTCGTCTACCGCCATGCCAGGGCGGCGGGACTGGTTCTTTCACCCTCGGTCGCGGGCGACGGCGCCCCGTCGGCGCCGGCGAAGGCGGATGATGTGTCGGCCCCTCGCCGGAGCACGCCGCTGCGCCTGCTCGACGCCATGCCCCTGTTCGCCGCCCTGACCGACGAGGAGAAGGAAGCCCTCGCCGCGACGATGATCCGGCGCACCTTCCGCAAGGGCGAAACGCTGGTCGAGCAAGGCGCGGTGCTCAAATCGCTGATGATCATCCGCAGCGGCGCCGCGGTGGTGACGCAGCGGGACAAGGGGCAGGAGCAGGAGCTCGAACACCTCGCACCCGGTCATTTCTTCGGCGAGGGCGGCCTGCTGACCGGTGCCGGCGAGCCCGGGGCCATCCGGGCCCTGACCTTCGTGGTGGTCTACGAAGTGACGCAGGACGGCCTGGCGCCGCTGATGCGCGATCGCCCCACCCTGGCCGAGGAGATCGGGGCCGCCCTGTCCCGCCGCAGCGCTTCGGACCTGCGCCTGGCCAAGGCGAGCGCGAAGGCCACCCAGGTCGAAACGGCCAGGGGCCTGGCGGCGCGCATCCGGGATCTGTTCGACCTCTGAGCCTCCGCCGGTCAGAACCGGCCGACGAACAGCTTGCGCCGCTCGTAGACCTCGGCCGCCTCCTCGACGAAGGCGGCGAGGCGCTCGGCGCCGAACTCGCGCCGGAGCTCGGCGGCGGCCTCGAGCAGCGCCGCCTTGCCGGGCGCCCGGCCGGGGCGCAGCAATTCGTAGATCGCCAGGATGCGCTCCTGCGGCACCGCCACCATCTCGGCGGCGCGCTCGAAATTCAGGGCGAGGCTTGGCCGTCCGGCGGCGCGGGCGACCTCGGCCTGCAGGCGCAGCGTCCCCGGCGTCACGGCGAGGTCGTCGAGCGAGACCGCACCGGCGGCGACCGCTTCGACGGTGAGCGCGTCGAGGGGCTTGCCGGTGGCGGTGCGCACCAGCTCCGGCCGGTTCTCGGCCAAGGGATAATCGGCGACGCCGAGGGGCTTGTCCGCGCTCATGGCTCAGCCCCTCGCCACGGCGATGTCGAGCGTCTCGGGCGCCGTGCCCGGCTCGGTGAGCGAGGTCTCGACCGCATAGATCAGCGCCACCTGGGCGTGGAAGCGCGCGCCCAGCGCCTCGCCGTGGGTCGGCACCACCACCGGCTCGGGCAATTCGCCCAGCGCGTGGTCGGCGGCATTGCGGCCCATGGCGCGATAATGGGCGAGGCTGACCAGCGGCGCGTTGGAGAACAGCTCGAGATTGTTGTGGGGCAGGCGGCCGCGCCGGTGGATCACCGCCGTGCCCTTGGCCTGCAGGCCGATGCCGACGCCGGAGCCGGAGAGGCCGGCGGCGCTGAGGCCGAGGAAGGAGGTGTCGGCGGTGTGGCGCATGCGCACGATGCGGGCCTTGAGGCCGCGGCTCTCGATGCCCTCCACCAGGGCCTTCAGCACCAGCGGCAGGGGATGGCCGGCCAGGGTCTCGAACAGCTGCAAGCCGAAGGCCGGGCTGACGCCGACGACGATCTCGTCCGGCGCCTCCCCCTCCACCGCCGGTCCCATGCTCCGCCCGAAGGGGATGCGCTCCCAGCCGCGGGCGGCCGTGGCGGCGGTGGCAAGCACCGTCTCGCGGTCGAGCACGTCGCGGATGGCGTTGATCTCCTGCCGCCGCGCCTCGCTGAGGCGATAGCCGCTGCCGGGCCCGGCATAGTCGTTGGGATCGTTGACGGCGCTGAGCACCCGCCCCTCGCGCACGCAGGCCGACGTCTGGAGATAGTCGCCCGATATCCGCAGCTTGAGCAGGAACAACAGGTTCTCCGCTTCGTCGCGGAAGCCGCGCCGGTCGAGCGCGGCGACGACGTCGAGCACGGTGAGGCCGCGCTCGCGCACCGCCTCGCTGATCACGGCCGCCTCGCGCGGGCCGTAGCTCGCCGTCTCCTCCGAGCCCGAGGCGAAGACGACGCTCTCGCGCATCGCCGCATCGGGAGAGCCGAGGCCGAGCTCCTCCAGCACGGCGGCGAGCGCGTCCACCGCGCGGCGGCGGCGGTCGAGCGCCAGGTCGGCGCCGAGCGGCACCAGCCCGCCATCGGCCTCGAAGTCGCGCTGCAGCACGAGGTAGTCCTCCAGCTCCTCGCCGTTGAACAGCGAAGGATTGAAGGAATTGTCGTATTTCTTGATCGAGCCGAAGCCCGAGCAGATCAGGTCGGAGCCGGCGATGAGATAGGGCAGGATCTTGGCGCCGATGCGGATCTCGGATTCGGACGTGCGGGCATCGTTGCCCGAAGCGCATTCGAGGTCGAGCCAGACCGCCAGCAGGTTCTCGGCCATCAGCTCGCGCACGCCGCCGGGGATGGTGGCGGCCAGCGGCGCGCCGTCGATGCCGCCGTTCTGCGTGCCCTGCACGCCCATGCCGCGCTGCAGGCAGAGGCACCGGGCTTCGAGGTAGAGCAGCGACTTGGCCTCGTGGAAGCCCATCAGCAGCTCGGCCCCGGCGCCTGACGTGCAGCGCATCTTGATGCCGCGCGAGGCATAGGCGGCGGCCAGGAAGGCTTTCGACCACGGCGTGTCGTCGCCGTCCACGAACGCCTTCTCCGTGCCGTAGACCGACACGGTCTCGGCATAGGAGGTGAAGCCGGCCATGCCGATCCTGAGCTCCTCGGCTTCCTCCGACGAGCATTGGAACAGCGTGCCGGCCCGCCCGACCGCGGCGCCGACGCAGCAGGCGAGGGCGTTCGACCAGGCATTGCGCGAGACGCGCATGGTGGTCTCGACCTCGTCGAAGCCGAGCGCCACGGCGATCGCCGCATCGGCGGCGAGCTGCAGCGGGTCGTCCTTGGCGTTGGTGACATGCGCCTGGTTGCCTGGCGTCTTCCTCGCCCGCATCTTGGCATAGGCGAAGGTGATCTCGGCGGCATTGAGACGGGCGACGACGTCGGCGAGCTTGGCCGGGGTCATGCCATGGGCGAGGCGCACCAGCTCGGCGCGCGGCACGTTGACGTCCACCAGCATGCGCGCCACCGCCTCGGAGGGCAGCGCCATCGCCTCCGCCACCATCTCGGGGTCGATGTGGTGGCGGGCGATGAAGGCGTCGATCATGTCGAACTCGGCCTCGGGCGTGCCGTCGAGCGAGACGACGCGGCCGGCCGAGATGGCGATCTCCGGCGCCGGATCGCGGGCGCCGGCGAAGGCGGCAAAGCCGTTGACGGGATCCTCGACGGCGAAGCGGTCGAGCCGGAGCGGGCGCTCGTCCCACTCGACGAAGCGCTGCCAGCGGTTCGGCGCCGGCCTTGGCGTGGCCTCAGGCATGGACATTCCCCTATTCCAGGGCAGCGAGGGATTCGGGCAGCACCTGGCCGCCGTCGATCACCAGGCTCTGGCCGGTGATGTAGCCGGCCTCGTCGCTGGCGAAGAACAGCGCGGCGTTGGCGATGTCCTCCACCGAGCCGAGGCGCTTCATCGGGATCGAGGCGGCCATGGCGGCGGTGTAGTCGGCGCCGAGCCCGTCCAGCCCCTCGGTGCGGATATTGCCGGGCATGACGGCGTTGATGGTGATGCCGGCGGGCGCCAGCTCGATCGCCGCGGTGCGCACGAAGCCGAGCTGCCCGGCCTTGCTCGCCCCGTAATGGGCCCAGCCGGGATAGCCGGTGATCGGGCCGGTGATCGAGGACGTGACGACGATGCGGCCGCGTCCCGTCGCCTTCAGCGCCGGCAGGCAGGCTGAGACGGACAGGAAGGTGCCGCGCAGGTTGACGCCCATGACCTGGTCGAAATCCTCGGCCGTCATCACCTCGAGCCGCGCGGCCGGGAAGATGCCGGCATTGGCGCAGAGGATGTCGATGCCGCCGAACGCGGCCGATGCCGCGGCGGCCATGGCCCTGGCGCCCTCCGGCGTGGCGATGTCGGCGGCGCAGGTGGCGGCCGTGCCGCCGGCCGCCCGGATCGCCGCCGCCGTGCCCGATATCTCCGCCTCGCTGCGTGCCACCGCCAGGACGCGGCAGCCCGCCCGGCCGAAGCGCAGGGCGATGCCCTTGCCGATGCCGCGCCCGGCCCCGGTGACGATGACGGTTCTGCCGGCCAGGGGAGCGAACATCGCGGGGGTCCTCCGAGGGTTCAGGCGAAACGGGTTCAGGCGAAGTGGATTCAGGCGAAGTGGATTCAGGCGAAGTGGATTCAGGCGAAGTCCGATAGCAACCTTTCGGCCATCTCCAGGGCGCCGGCGGTGTATCCGGCCCCGAGCTCCCGGGCGATCGGCACCTCGGGGTGGGAGGCGATCCAGGCCACCAGCAGGAAGCGGCGCACGGCGATGAACACCGGCAGTTCGGCCGCATCCTCCGCCGGCAGCGGCGCGACGGCGCGGTAGCCCTCGACCCAGGCCTGGCGCAGGTCGTCGACGATCGGCTCGTGCTCGAAGAAGCTCACCGCCGCGGCGAAATCGTAGAGGCGCCAGCTCAGGCCGCAATCGTCGAAGTCGATGACGCGCAGATGCGGCTCGTCGACCAGGAGATTGGCGAGCCTGAGGTCGGCATGGATCAGGCCGAAGCGCTCCGGCGTGCGGCCGAAGCGCTCCAGGCGCGCGCGGATCAGGTCGAGCGCCCGGCCGAGCAGCGCCGTGCCGGCGGCGTCGAGGCCGACCCCGGCCCGCCAGGGTCCCCAATAGGCGCGCTCGCCGAACATGGCGTCGAAGTCCCACGTCTTGCGACGGAAGCCGGACGGCAGGCTCCAGGCGCGGCTGTGGGCGTGCATGCGGGCGGTGAGGCCGCCGAGCTTGCCGAACCAGCCGGGCAGGTCGGCGTCGGCGACCGGCTCGCGCCCGGGCGCGAACTCGAAGGCGACGGCGCTGCGCGCCGGCAGGCCGGACGGCGAGGCGAGGCGCTGGACCAGGGCGCCGTCGCGCCCGGGCAGGGGCGCGGGCGTCTCGACCACGCCGGCCTGGCGCAGCGCCTCGATCCAGGCGAGCTCGGAGCGGATTTCGTCATCGGCGTGATAGCCGAGGCGATGGACGCGGAGCACCAGCGCCCGTCCTTCGACCGGGTCGTCGAGGCGGAAGGTGGCGTTCTCCGAGACGTTGAGCAGCGATATCCCGGCCTGCGGCGACAGCGACCAGGCGGGCAGCGCCTGCCGGATCGCCTGTTCGAGGTCCGCGAGGGCGTCTGGTCCGTATTCGACCGGCATGGATCCTTTCCGTCGGGAATGGCCGGCAGGGCGAGCGGGCCGGCGGTACGCTCGCACCATCGGCCCGAAAATCGCCAGCTTCAACCCCTGCGCCAGGCCGGCGCCGCCGAAGCTCAGGCCTTGTCCGGCACGCCCTCGTAGATCATGCGGCCGATCTGCTCGTAGCGGGCGGGAGCGCTCACCTTGAGGTAGATCGCGCCGAGGATGCCGGCCGCGACGATGGCGACGTCGATCCAGGGGATCCAGTCGGCGAAGGCGAAGCCGCCGCCAAGGAAGTCCATGTTGGACAGACAGAGATAGATCACCACGCCCTGGGAGACGAAGGCAAGGATCGGGGCGAGCATCGTCTGCCACCAGTGATGATCTTCCGGATGATAGCGGCGGAAGTAGACGATGATCGCCACCGAGACGATGGCCTGCGCCACCAGGATCAGGATGGTGCCGAGCAGCGCCATCAGGCCGTAGAGCTGGCCATAGGCCTGCACCGTCGGATTGTCCGTGCCGGAGAAATAGGCGAACAGCAGGACGACGATCGCGGAGAACGTGCTCTGCACGAAGGAGGCGACGTGCGGGGTCTTGAAGGTGCGGTGGGTGCGGCCCAGCGCCTTGGGCAGCACCTCCTCGCGGCCGAGCGCGTAGAGATAGCGCGAGGCGGTGTTGTGGAAGGCCATGCCGCAGGCGAAGGAGCCGGTGAGGATGAGATAGCTCATGATCGTCTCGCACCACGGCCCGATCAGGCGGGTGGCGGTGTCGAAGAAATACTGCGCCGAGTTGCCCTGGGCCTGCGTGATCGAGGCCTGGGTGTCGGGATAGCCCGAGGTCGCCGCCCAGGTGGTGACGGTGTAGAGGATGCCGAGGAACAGCACCGAGATGTAGAGCGACAGCGGCACGATCCGCTTGGGATCGCGCGATTCCTCCGCATAGTTCGGGGCGCTCTCGAAGCCGACCCAGGACCAGAAGGCGAAGAACAGGCCGATGCCCGCCGCGCCGGCGACCAGCTTGTCGTGGGCCGGGAAGCCCTGGAAGGCGTTGAGCGGATTGATCGCCGCGGCCTGCACCACCGCGCCCTTGCCGGCGTGCAGGAACACGCCGGCGTCGAAGATCACCAGCATGGCGACCTCGGTGATCAGCGCGACGCCGAGCACGGCGGTCGAGATCTTCACGTCGAGATAGGTCAGCGCGCAGATCAGCGCCACCATGGCGAGCGCCAGCACCGGCCAGGAGACGTTGAGGCCGAACTCGGCCAGCTTGAGGTTGGCGAAATAGGCAAAGCCGCCGGCGAGCGAGGGCTCGAACACCGCATAGGCGATCACCGAGGCGAAGCCCATGCCCATGCCGAGCTCGCGGCCGAGGCCGTGGCTGATGAAGGAATAGAAGCCGCCGACGGCCGAGACCTTGCCGGCCATGGCGGCATAGCCCACCGAAAATACCAGGAGGATGACGGTGGCGACCAGGAAGGCGGCCGCCGCGCCGACGCCGTTGCCGTTGCCGACCACGATCGGCACGTTGAGCAGCATGGCGGTGATCGGGGCGGCCCCGGTCACGGTGAGGAAGAGCACGCCGCTCAGGCCCACCGCCTTGGAATGGAGGCGGTCGATATCGGTCCTGGTGCTGACATCGAGCGAGCCGGCGGCGGGACTGGCCGCGCCGGCAGTTCCTGAACTTGCGATCGCCATGTCGACCCTCTCTGCACGACGGTGGGGACGGTGGTCTTGGAGGCTGTGAGGGCGCCGATGGCGGGCGGCCGGCCCGACAGGCGGCGTCTTATCGTTCGGACCGTCTGCGGCGGCCCTGATCGTCGAGCCTAGGCATTTGCCCGGTGACGGGGTATACCCTGAAAGGGGTAGTTCGGGAAAACGCCGGGAAACCAGGTGGTATCTTGCCTGTTTGCGCGGCGGATGGCGTCGATGCGCATTTCTTTGGCAGATACCTTCGGCAAGCTGGCGCCGCTGATCAATCCGGCGGCACCCGGCGATGCCGGATTCGGCCAGCGCCTGGTCGATTTCCTTGGGGCCGTCGCCGGCTTCGACCGCTGCGTCGTGTTCGCCTATCGCGGCCAGGCCCGGCCGATCGCGCTGTTCGATACGTTCAGCGAGGCGGAGCGGCACGTGTTCGTGGCGCTCTACCAGCCGGGTCCCTATCTGCTCGACCCGTTCTACCGCACCGCCTCCACCGGGCAGGTCGGGTTCTGGCGCATGCGCGAGCTGGCGCCGGACCGCTTCTATTCCAGCGAGTACTACCGCTCCTACTATGTCAAGACCGGGCTCGCCGAGGAGGTCGGCTTCTTCGTGCGCGCCGACGACGGCATCATGGTGGTGCTGTCGCTGATGCGGCTGAAGCGCTCGGGCCTGTTTCCGCCGGCCGAGGCGGCGGCCCTCAGGGCCTGCGAACCGGTGGTGAGCGCGGTGATCGCCCGGCATTGGCGCGGCCTGGAGGGCCGCTTCGACGACGGCGCGCCGCCGGCAGCGCCGGTGCGCCAGCGCCCGGCCGCGAGCCGCCCGGTGGCGGTGGCGGCCTGGCAGGCGCTGAGCCTCACCGCGCGCGAGGCGCACGTGGTCGACCTGGTGCTGCAGGGCCATTCCTCCGAATCGATCGCCTGGCGCCTGGGCATCTCGGTCGGCACGGTCAAGGTGCACCGGCGCAACGTCTACCGGAAGCTGCGCATCTCCTCGCAGACCGAGCTCCTGGCGATCTATGTCGACCGGATCGTCGCGGCCGCCGGGCCGGTGCCGGCATGACGGCGTCGCCGGCCGATGCGGGGCGCGGACGCCAGGCACCAGGCGCCAGGCGTCGGCGATCCCGCCTTTCCATGTCGCCCATTGCGTGCGGCTCCGGTAAGGTTGCGATTCGCCGGCCCCTGCGAGGGGCGGACGGCAAGAGGTGTGACGTGGAGCGATGAGCCGAAGCGGAATCGGCACGAAGGTCCGGCTGGGATTGCTGGCCGGGCGCAATGCCGGACGGTCGGCGCTCGCGCGCCTCTACACGTCCAGGCTCTATCGCTGGCGGTTCGGCTCGGGCCGGCCGGAGCGCCTGCTGCTCGCCCCCCAGGACCTGCGTGCCGCCGACCCGACCCGGGCCGAGGAGATCATCCAGAACCGCTTCACCTTCGCCGGCAAGACCGTGGTGCTGAAGGACGCCTCGCCCTTCGCCATCCCCTCGCCGTCGCCGGCCTGGAGCGAGGGCCTGCTCGGCTTCACCTGGCTGAGGCACCTGCGCACCGTCCAGGGCCTCGACGGCCATCATGCGGCGCGGCGGCTGGTCGCCGACTTCGTGCGCGGGCCGGCCCGCTTCGGCCAGGAGGCGTTGCGGCCGGTGACGGCGGCGCGGCGGGTGGTGTCCTGGCTCAGCCAGTCGCCCCTGGTGCTCGAGGGCGCCGACCGCGGCTTCTACCGCGCCTTCATCCGCAGCATCACCTGGCAGACGCACTATCTCCTGAGCGCCGGCCGCGTCGGGCCGGACGGCCTGCCGCGGCTGCTCTGCGCCATGGCGGCGACGCAGGCCAGCCTGTGCCTGGCCGAGAAGGGCGGCCTGCGCCGGCGCGCCACGCGCTGGCTCGTCGACGAGCTGCAGCGCCAGGTCCTCGCCGACGGCGTGCATCGCAGCCGCAACCCGCAGGCGACCGTCGAGCTCCTGCTCGACCTCCTGCCGCTGCGCCAGTCCTTCGCCGCCCGCAACCTGCCGCCGCCGCCCGAGCTCCTCGGCGCGATCGACCGGCTGATGCCGATGCTGCGCTTCTTCCGCCATGCCGACGGCGCCTTCGCCGCCTTCAACGGCATGGGCTACACCCAGAGCCACCTGATCGCGACGCTGCTGGCCTATGACGATGCGCGCGGCAAGCCGGTGCAGAACGCGCCGCACGGCGGCTATCAGCGCGTCGAGGGCAGCAGCGCGGTGCTGCTGGTCGACACCGGCCGCCCGCCGGCGCTCTCGATGTCGCACGAGGCGCATGCCGGCACGCTGTCCTTCGAGTTCTCGGCCGACGGGGCCCGCATCATCGTCAATTGCGGAGCGCCGGCCGTGGGACGCGACAGCTGGCGCCAGCTCGCCCGCGCCACCGCCGCCCATTCGACCGCCGTGGTCGCCGAAGCCTCCTCCTGCCGCTTCGCGCCGCTCGGCCCGTCGGAGCGCCCGGTGATCGCCGGCCCGAAGACGGTGACGCTGGAGCGGCGGGAGACGCCCGACGCCATCACCCTCGCCGCCAGCCATGACGGCTACAAGGCGGCCTTCGGGCTGGTGCATGAGCGGGTGCTGACGCTTTCGCCGCGGACCGGGGCGCTCGCCGGACGCGACGCCATGCTCGACCGCGCCGGCCAGGCCTGGCGCGGCCGCGAGACCGTGCTGCTGCGCTTCCACGTCCACCCCGCGGTCGGCGCCCGTCCCGGCGGCGGCGACCGCTTCGCCGCCCTGACCCTGCCGAACGGCAAGGTCTGGCGCCTGCGCGCCGACGGCCTGCCGCTCGCCATCGAGGAGAGCATCCACTTCGCCAATCCCGAGGGCCCGCGCCGCGCCACGCAGATCGTGGTGGTGGTGCCGCGCGACGACGGCGGCGCAAGCCTGCCGGTGTCCTGGTCGCTGGAGCCGGAGACGAGGTAGGGTAGGGTGCGAGGAGTAGGGCGCCTCCCTTCACTGCGCCCGCCGCCCGCCTTTCCCGCCCTGCCCGCGATTTGGCCTTTCCTCGCCGTCGCGGAGGGGGATAAAGGGGAGCGCCCATCCGCCCAGGAGCCAGCCTTGCCCCCTCGCCCGATCGCCCGCGCCCTCCTCTCCGTCTCCGACAAGACCGGCCTCGTCGACTTCGCCAGGGCGCTCGCCGCCCATGGCGTCGCCCTGGTCTCGACCGGGGGCACGCGCAAGGCGCTGGCGGAGGCAGGGCTGGCGGTGACCGACGTCGCCGAGCTCACCGGCTATCCGGAGATGATGGACGGGCGGGTCAAGACCCTGCACCCCGCCGTGCATGGCGGCCTGCTCGCCATCCGCGACAATGCCGAGCACCGCGCCGCGATGCAGGCGCACGCCATTCCCGCCATCGACCTCCTCGTGGTCAATCTCTATCCCTTCGAGGCGACGCTGGCGCGCGGGGCTTCCTTCGACGACTGCGTGGAGAATATCGACATCGGCGGGCCGGCGATGATCCGCGCCGCGTCCAAGAACCATGCCGACGTCACCGTGGTGGTCGACGCGGCCGACTATGGCGAGGTGCTGGCCGAGATGGCCGAGAACGGCGGCGCCACCACGCCCGAGCTGCGCCGGCGCCTGGCGGCCAAGGCCTATGCCCGCACCGCCGCCTACGACGCCGCCATCTCCAACTGGCTGCTGGCCGAGGCCGGCGAGGAGGCCCCGACCTTCCGCGCCGTCGGCGGCGTGCTGGCCGAGGCGCTGCGCTACGGCGAGAACCCGCACCAGAGCGCCGGCTTCTATCGCACCGCGCAGACGCGCTTCGGCGTCGCCACCGCCGAGCAGCTGCAGGGCAAGGCCCTGTCCTACAACAACCTCAACGACACCGACGCCGCCTTCGAATGCGTCGCCGAGTTCGACCCGGCCGAGCCGGCGGTGGTGATCGTCAAGCACGCCAATCCCTGCGGCGTCGCCGTGGGGGACACGCTGCTGCAGGCCTATGAGAAGGCGCTCGCCTGCGACCCCGTGTCGGCCTTCGGCGGCATCATCGCCGTCAACCGCCTGCTCGATGCCGACGCGGCGCGCAGGATCGTGGAGATCTTCACCGAGGTGATCGTCGCTCCGGCGGCGAGCGCGGAGGCGATCGCCATCCTCGCGGCCAGGAAGAACCTGCGCCTGCTCGTCACCGGCGGCCTGCCCGACCCGCGCGCCGCCGGCCTGACCGCCAAGACGCTGGCGGGCGGCCTGCTGGTGCAGTCACGGGACGCGGCCGTGGTCGACGACATGGCCCTCAAGGTGGTGACGAAGCGGGCGCCGAGCGCGCGCGAGATGGCGGACATGCGCTTTGCCTTCCGCGTCGCCAAGCACGTCAAGTCCAACGCCATCGTCTATGCCCGCGACGGCGCCACGGTCGGCATCGGCGCCGGCCAGATGAGCCGGGTGGACTCCGCCCGCATCGCCGCCCGCAAGGCCGAGGACGCCGCCAGGGCGGCCGGCCTGGCGGAGAGCCTGACCAGGGGCTCGGTGGTCGCCTCCGACGCCTTCTTCCCCTTCGCCGACGGGCTCGACGCCGCCATCGAGGCCGGCGCCACCGCGGTGATCCAGCCGGGCGGCTCGATGCGCGACGCCGAGGTGATCGCCGCCGCCGACAAGGCGGACCTCGCCATGGTGTTCACGGGGGTGCGGCACTTCCGGCACTGATGGGGAGATCGTCCGGGTTCACCGCGGTGACGCGGTGGCGGTAAGGTCGACGGCGGTCGCCCCACCCGCAACCGTCATGGCCGGGCTTGTCCCGGCCATCCACGCGCACTCCGGCGGCGCAGAAAGGGATGCCGGCCGATGTCGCCAGCAAACATCGGGAATCACGAGATCAACGGAAGCTCATGCCAACCTGAAGGTGTTCAACGCGACAGCCGTGGTGTTCGCGTAGATGGCCGGGTCAAGCCCGGCCATGACGTCGAGGTTCTTGTGTGAGGAAGGCAAGCCTACCCGCCATTGTCGCGGGTGGTAACGCCCCCACCATCTCGCGCACAAGGTATTCGAGCCTCAATTTAGCCGCCCCTCACACCGTCTTCAGCATGCCGCCGTCGACGAAATAGGTCGAGCCGACGCAGTAGGTCGCCTTGTCCGAGCACAGGAAGACGAAAAAGTTCGCCAGCTCCTCGGGCGAGGCGAAGCGGTCGATCGGGGCGTGCTCGCGGGCGACGCCGGCGAGGTAGCCTTCCCAGTCGCCGCCCGTATCGGCGGTGAGCTGCGTGGCCGTCTTCTTCCAGTCCGGCGTCAGGATCAGGCCAGGATTGATGCAGTTGACGCGGATATTGTCCTTGATGACCTCGTTGGCGAGGGTCTTGGAGAACATCATCAGCGCCGCCTTGGTGACGTTGTAGATCGGCTCGTACCACAGCGGCTGAACGGCGCAGATCGAGGCGTTGTGCAGGATGACGCCGCCGCCGCGCCGGCGCATGCCGGGCACCAGGCCGCGGGCGAGGCGCACCGCCGCCATGACGTGCAGCTCCCAGTAGGACTGCCACTTCTCGTCCGGCGCCTCCATGATGGTCTCGTTGGAGCCGGTGCCGGCATTGTTGATCAGGATGTCGGCGCCGCCGAATGCGCTTTCGGCCGCGGCGATGATCTCGGCCGCGCCCTCGGGCGTCGCCACGTCGCAGGCGACCGGCACGGCCCTGACCCCGTGCTGCGCCGCCACCCGCTCCGCCTCCGCCTGGAGGCGGTCGGCCTGGCGCGCCGCCAGCACCAGATGCGCGCCCTCCGCCGCCAGGCCCTCGGCCACGGCCAGGCCGATGCCGATGCTGCCGCCGGTGATGACCGCGACCTTGTCGCGCAAGCCCAGGTCCATGTCCGTCTCCTATTTCACGATGGGGATCTTGCTGCGGTCGATGGTGACCGCCACGGCGGCGACCAGCACCGCGCCGAACACGATCTGCTGGGCGAAGATGTTGACGCCGAGAAAGGTCATGCCGATGCGCACCACCGAGATGATCAGCGCGCCGATGGCGGTGCGGCCGATGCCGCCGACGCCGCCCGTGATGGCGGTGCCGCCGACGATGACGGCGGCGATCGCCGGCAGCAGCAGCTGGTTGGCCAGCACCGGCGAGCCGCTGGCGAGGCGCCCGGCCAGCAGCACGCCGGCCAGCGCCGCGAAGAGGCCGCAGAGGGCGAAGGCCATGACCTTGTGGCGGCCGACGCGGATGCCCGAAGCCCAGGCGGCCGGCTCGCCGGCGCCGATGGCGGTGCTGTAGCGGCCGAAGCGGGTGTAGCGCTGCACCAGGATGCCGGCGACCAGCACCAGCGCCCCGATCAGCACGACATTGGGCACGCCGGCCAGCGTGCCCGTGACCCAGCCGAGGTCGGCGCGGCCGGCCTCGCCGATGGTGATGGTGCGGGCCTTGGAGACGAGCAGGGCCGCGCCGCTGACCACGCCGCTGGTGGCGAGCGTCGCGATGAAGGACGGCACCTTCAGCACCACGTGCACGAGGCCGCTGAACAGGCCCGCCGCCAGCCCCGCGGCGAGGGCGATCAGGCAGGCCGCCGGGCCGAGCTGCGGCACCAGCAGCGCCACCAGCACGGTGGCGAGCGAGGCGACGGTCTGCACGGAGAGGTCGATGCCGCCGAGCAGGATGACGAAGGTGAGGCCGGCGGCCAGGATGAACAAAGTCGCCGTGTCGGCGAGCAGCACCAGCAGCGTGTCGGGCCGGGCGAAGCCGGGCGTCACCAGCGAGATCAGCACGACCAGCAGCACGAGGAACAGGCTCGGCGCGGCGGCGCGCAGGCGGGCGGGCGTGAGGATAGACCGCGTCATACCATGTGCTCGATCAGCTCGACCTGCGCCGGCTTGGCTCCGGGCGCCGCGTCGAAGCGGGCGGTGACGCGGCCGTCGCGCATCACCAGGATGGTATGGCTGAGGCCGATCGTCTCCTCGAGCGTGTCCGCGGTGAGGATGACCGCCGCGCCGGCGGCGCAGACCTCGCGGATCAGACGGTAGACCTCCTCCTTGGCGCCGACGTCGAGGCCGCGGGTGGGATGGTCGAGGATGAGGATGCGCGAGCGCGCCTGCAGCCATTTGGCCAGCACGACCTTCTGCTGGTTGCCGCCGGAGAGGGAGAGGCAGAGCGCCTCCGGCCCCGGCGCCTTGATCGACAGCCGGCCGATCCAGTCCCGCGCCAGCGCGCGCTCGCGGCCATGGTCGATGACCGGCCCGCGCATCACCGTGTCGAGGCGGCCGAGCGTCAGGTTGACGGCGAGCGGCAGGAACATCGCCAGCCCCTCGACCCGGCGCTCGCGCGGGATATAGCCGATGCCGCGCGCCACCGCGTCGGCGGGCGTGGCGAGGCGCACCGGCTCGCCGTCGATCGAGAGCGTGCCCTCGCTGTGCGGCTCGAAGCCGAACAGGGTGCGGATCAGCGCCTCGCGCCCCGAGCCGATCACGCCGGCGATGCCGACGACCTCGCCGCGGCGCAACGCGAAGTCGACGCCGCGGTAATGCCCGCCGGCGCCGAGCCCGGCCGCCGCCAGCACCACCTCCGCCTGGGGCGGAGCCTGCTCGGACTCCCGGTAGTACTCGGCATGGACGCCGCGGCCGACCATCATCTGGTGCAGCACCGGGGTCGAGGCCTCGGCCGCCGGCATCTCGCCGACCACGGCCCCGTCCTTCATGACATAGATGCGGTCGGAGAGGGCCAGCACCTCGTCGAGGCGGTGCGAGACGAAGACGAAGCTCGCCCGGCTCTTCAGCGCCCGCACCCGGGAGAACAGCAGGTCGATCTCCGCCTGCTCCAGCACCGAGGTCGGCTCGTCGAGGAGGATGACGAGGTCGCGCGAGACCCGCTCCTCCAGCGCCAGCGCCTTGGCGAGCTCGACCATCTGGCGGGCGGCGAAGCTGAGCTCGGCGGCGCGGATCGAGGGGTCGATGGCGAGCCCGACCTTGTCGAGCTCGCGGCGGGCGGCGGCATGGAGCTTCTTCCAGTTCATCAGGCCGAAGCGCAGGAAGGCGTCCTCCTGGCCGAGGAACAGGTTCTCGGCGACGGAGAGGTTGAGCAGCAGCGACTGCTCCTGGAACACCATGCCGATGCCCTGGGCGGCGGCGTCGCGCGGGTCGCGCAGCTGGAAGGGGGCTCCGTCGCGCCTGAGCTCGCCCGATGTCGGCTGCTGCGCGCCGGAGAGGATGCGCATCAGCGTCGACTTGCCGGCGCCGTTCTCGCCGACGAGGCCGACGACCTCGCCCTTGCCCACGGTGACGTCGACATGGCGCAGCGCCTGGACGGCGCCGAAGGTCTTGCAGAGGTCGACGGCCTGCAGCATGGCGTCACTTCACGATGCGCAGCTTGGCGCGGTCGAGCGACAGCGCCACCGCCGCGATGATCATCAGGCCCTGCGCCGTCTGCTGGGCATAGGGCGGGATGCCGAGCAGGATCATGCCGTTGGCGAGCACGGCGACGATCAGCACGCCGACCAGGGTGTTGAGCACGCCGCCCTGCCCGCCCATCAGCGAGGTGCCGCCGACCACCACGGCGGTGATGGTCATGAACAGGCGGCCGTCGCCGATGGTGGCGTTGCCCTGGCCGAGCTGGGCCGCGGCCAGCACGCTGGCGAGGCCGTAGAAGGCGCCGGCGAGGGCGAAGACCATGACCTTGATCCGGCCGATCGGGATGCCGGAGAGCGCCGCGAGGTCCTCGCCGCCGCCGACGGCGAAGGCATGGCGTCCGAGGCGGGTATGGCTCTCGACGAGATAGGCGACGGCGAGCGCCGCCGCGGCGATCCACACCAGCAGCGGCAGGCCGAGGAAGCGGGTCAGCGACAGGGCGCGGATGGAGGGATCGAGGATGCGCACCGTGCCGCCGCCGAGCAGCACCGCGGCGATGCCGAGGCCGATGAACCAGATGCCGAGCGTCACCATGAAGGAGGGGATGCGCAGGCCGACATGCACCGCGCCGCCGACGGCGCCCATGGCCGCGCCGACGAGGATTGCCAGCGGTATGGCGAAGAGGCCGATGGCGAGATCATTGGCGTCGTTCTGCACGGTGAGCGCGAGCGTGATCGCGCCGAGCGCCATGGTGCCTTCCACCGAGAGGTCGACGCCGCCGATCAGGATGACGAAGGTGGCACCCATGGCCAGCACCAGCGGCACGGCCGCGGCGGTCAGCACCCGCGCGGCATTGGCCGGGGTGAGGAAGTTCGGGTTGAGCGCGCCGACGATCAGGCAGAGCCCGGCCAGCACGATGAGCGGCGCCAGGGCGCGCAGCCGGGCGGCGGTGAGGGTCCTGGTTTCGGCGGCGGCGGTGGCCATCAACGACCTTGCGAGGGATGGAAAGTGAGAACCCCCTCTCCCGGCCGGGAGAGGGGCAAGGGACTGAACGTGTCACGAACAGGCCGTCTGCAGATAGGTGCGCCGCGCTTTCCGGCGTCATGGCCGGACTTGATCCGGCCATCCACGCGAACTCGACGTCAGCCTGTGGTCGCGTGGATGGCCGGGACGAGCCCGGCCATGACGAACCGCGTTCTATCCTATCAGGCTGAGGCCCTCATCCTGCCCCTCTCCCGATGGGAGAGGGGTTTTGCGGTCCATCTTGAATCGTTTCAGCGACTTCGTTTGAATCGCTTCAACCCTGGCGGATCTGGCCGGTGACGCGGCTCCACAGATCGGTGAAGTCGACCTTGGGCTCGGCCTCGATATTGTCCTTGTAGAAGGCGGCCACCGTCTCCTTGGTCACGACCACGCCGGTGCCGTAGAACTCGCGGTGCTCCTTGGGCTCGCTCGCCGGATTGATCTTGCCGGTCTTGGCGGCATAGCCGATGGCAAGGCCCATCGAGCCCTGCCAGAACGGATCCCAGGACACGGTGGCGGCCATCTCGCCCGCCTTCACCGCCTCGACCGCGGTCTTGATGCCGTCGATGCCGGTGACCGGCACCTTGCCGGCCAGGCCCTCGGCCCGGAGCGCCTCGAGCGCGCCGACCGCCATGTCGTCATTGGCGGCCCAGATGCCCTTGACGTCGGCGCCGAAGCGGGTGAGCCAGGCCGAGACCGTATCGAAGGCCTTGTTGGACTGCCAGTCCGCCACCTGGAAATCGAGGATCTTGACGTCGGGATGATCGGCGACCGCCTTCTCCAGCCCGGCCCGGCGCTCGATCGCCGGCGTGTTCGACAGGATGCCGCCGAGCGCCAGGATGCCGCCCTTGCCACCGATGGCGTCGATCAGGGCCTTGGCCGTGACCTCGCCATACTTGACGCCGTCGAAGGAGATGTGGGCGACGTGATAGGGGTCGTGGTCCCAGGGATGCAGATCGGCCGGCTTGTTCCACTGGGTGACCACGAAGGCCTTGGCGGCGACGCAGGCCTCGACGATCGGCCGGGCGTCGGCGGAATCGTTGGGGTCGACGTTGATGATGCAGTTGCCGCCGGTCTTGGCCAGGATGGCGCGGATGTCGGCGGTGCCCTTCTCGCTGTCGCCCTCGGTGACCAGCGTCACGTAGTCGGCGCCGATCGCCTTGGCGAAGGCGGCTCCGCCCTTGTTCCAGGTGGCGTGGTAGGGATTGGACAGCGACCGGATCGAATTGACCACGGTCGGCTTGTCCTGCGCCAGCGCCAGCCGGGCGAAGCCGGCGGGCAGGACGGCGCCGAGCCCAAGCGCCGCGGCGCCCTTCAGCATGTCGCGACGGCCCAGCGGCCGCCCCTGCGGAAGCAGGATGGTCATGATGGTTTCCTCCAGAAATATTATTGTTGATTAGCTAGTCACCGTGCGTGCATAGCTAGGCATCAAACCTGAAGGCCGTCAAGCCCGCACCGGGCGGGGCTTGTGCGGCAGCGACGGCCGGCGCTAAGCAACAGGGACGGGGCCGCGCCCTCACGAGATTCAACCAGGCAGGGAGGACCGCCGATGCGCGCGCTGGTGCTGGAACGGATTCGGGAGCTGTCGCTGCGCGACATCGACCTGCCCCTGGCGGTCGGGCCGGGGGACCTGAGGATCCGCATCGACACGGTGGGCGTGTGCGGCAGCGACGTGCACTATTACACGCATGGGCGGATCGGCCCGTTCATCGTCAACGAGCCGATGGTGCTCGGCCACGAGGCGGCCGGCACGGTGGTGGAGGTCGGCAGCGCCGTCACCGGCTTCCGGCCGGGCGACCGGGTGTGCATGGAGCCGGGCATCCCGGACCTGACCTCGCGCGCCTCCAAGCTCGGCCTCTACAATGTCGACCCGAGCGTGGTGTTCTGGGCGACGCCGCCGGTGCATGGCTGCCTGACGCCGGAGGTGGTGCATCCGGCCGCCTTCACGTTCAAGCTGCCGGACAACGTCTCCTTCGCGGAAGGGGCGATGGTCGAGCCCTTCGCGGTCGGCCTGCAGGCGGCGGCCAAGGCGCGGATCGCCCCGGGCGACGTCGCCGTGGTGATCGGCGCCGGGCCGATCGGCATCATGGCGGCCCTGGCGGCCCTGGCGGGGGGCTGCAGCCGGGCTGTTATCGCCGACCTCGTCGACGAGAAGCTGGCGATCGCCGGGCGCTATCCCGGCATCACCCCGGTCAACATCCGCCGGGAGAAGCTCGCCGACGCGGTGGCGCGCGAGACCGGCGGCTGGGGCGCCGACGTGGTGTTCGAGGCCAGCGGCAGCCCGCGCGCCTTCGAGGGCATCTTCGCCCTGCCCAGGCCGGGCGGCTGCCTGGTGCTGGTCGGCATGCCGGTGGAGCCGGTCGCCTTCGACGTGGTCTCGGCCGCGGCCAAGGAGATCCGCATCGAGACGATCTTCCGCTATGCCAACGTGTTCGACCGGGCGCTGGCGATGATCTCCTCGGGCAAGGTCGACCTCAAGCCGCTGATCAGCCACACCTTCGCCTTCCAGGACAGCATCGCCGCCTTCGAGCGCGCCGCAGAAGGCCGGCCCGGCGACGTCAAGCTCCAGATCAAGCTCTGAGGATTCAGGCCGGCATGGGCATGGGCGGCAAGAAATACGCCTCCTCCACCGACGTCGCCCGCCTCGCCGGCGTGTCGCAGTCGGCGGTGTCGCGCACCTACCGGCCGGGGGCGAGCGTGTCGGAGGAGACGCGGCGCAAGGTGATGGCGGCGGCGGCCGAGCTCGACTATCGCCCCAGCCTGATCCCGCGCATCATGCTGACCCATCGCTCCAACCTGGTGGCGATCGTCATCGGCGGCATGTACAATCCGTTCTACTCCGCCGTGCTGGAAGGCTTCACCGTCAAGCTGCAGGAGAGCGGCCACCAGGTGCTGCTGGTGCATGTCGACAGCGGCCACTCGCTCGACGCCGTGATCCCCAAATTGGCGAGCTACCGGGTCGACGCCATCGTCAGCGCCCTGGCGATCCTGTCGCCGCAATCGGCGGAGGAGCTGGCCCGCTTCAAGATCCCGGTGATCTCGTTCAACACGCCGGTGAAGAACGAGTGGGTGTCCTCGGTGTGCTGCGACAATGCCGGCTCGGCCCGCATCCTCGCCGACCTGTTCCTCGCCCGCGGCGGCCGGCGCTTCGGCTACATCTCCGGGCCGCCGGCGAGCCCGGCCAACCTCGAGCGCTTCGCCGGCTTCCGCGAGGGGCTGGCGGCGCACGGCATCACCGACATCGCCACGGCGACGGCGGATTTCCGCTATGAGGGTGGGTTCAGGGCGGCGCTGGAGATGTTCGCCCGGCCGGAGCGGCCGGACGCGGTGTTCTGCGCCAACGACCTCGTCGCCATCGGCGCGATCGACGCTCTGCGCCAGCAGATCGGCCTGCGCGTGCCCGAGGACGTGCTGATCGCCGGCTTCGACGACATCCCCTCCGCCTCCTGGGCCGGCTACGACCTCACCACCTTCGTGCATGACGGGCCGCGCATGGTCGACGAGGCGCTGTCGATCCTGCGCGCCGCGGAGACGGCGCATGCGCCGGTGGGCGAAGTGCGCGTGGTGGTGCCGGCCCGCCTCGTCGAGCGCGGCACCACGCGGCGGTAGGGCGCGACACCGCCGGCGCCTCGGCGTATGGTCCGATGTCTCGACACGGAGCCCCCCCGATGCGCCGCGCCGGCCTCACGATCCTGCGGGTGACGATCCTGGCCGCGGCGATCCTGGCGTCGTGGCAGGTCGCGGCGGCGCCGGTGCGCGTCGCCCTGCTGATCGGCAATGCCGCCTATCGCGCGGCGGGGCCCGTCACGACTGCCGTCGCGGACGTCGCGCTCCTGGCCTCCGCGTTCGAGGCGGCGGGATTCGCCTCGGTGGTGACCGTCAAGGACGCCGATCGGTCCGGGATGGATGCGGCCCTGGCCGCCTTCGCGGCCAAGGCCCGGACGGCCGATATCGCGGTCATCTATTTTTCCGGCCACGGCTTCGTCTTCGACGACGAGAACTATCTGCTGGCGATCGACGCGCACGGCGCCGTCGAGAGCGAGGTCGCCGCGGGCGGCGTCTCGTTCCATGCCATGCTCGCCGCCACGGCCGGCGCGAGGCAGCTGCGTCTCGTCATCCTCGATGCGTCCCGGGAGGACCCTTATCTCGACCACATCCAGATCGATCATGTGCGAACGATGCGAAGCGGCCTCGGCCGCATCGAGGTCGAGGAGGCCGGCGAGGCCGTGGCGACGGCAGCACGCGCCGGCGAGGTGGCGCCGGCCGGGAAAGGCCCGCACGGCCTGTTCGCGGAGGCCCTTGCGGCTCATCTCGTCCAGCGCGGGGTCGACTACCTCGCGGGCCTGAACGAGGCCGGCCGCGACGTGAGGCGGAGGAGCCAGGGCAGGCAGGAGCCGTCATTCACGGCGAGCGCCGTAGCCCAGGTGTTTCTGGGACCGCCATAGGCGGGCCACCGGCGCCGGCCCGTCAGATCCGCTCGACGAAGCGCAGCTCGTTCAGCCGGCGCTTCATCTGCCGGAAGCGTTGGCCGTGCGCCTCGTCGCGGCGCAGCGCCACCGCGGTGGAGAGCACGTCGACCACCACCAGCGCGGCGATGCGCGACATGGTCGGGGTATAGATGTCGGTGTTGTCGAGCGTCTCCACCACCAGCGCCACGTCGCAATGCTCGACCAGCACCGAGCCGGGCGTGCCGATGATGCCGATCACCTCGGCTCCGTTCTCGCGAGCGGTGCGCGCCACCTCGACGATCGAGCGCGTGCGGCCGGTGTTGGAGATCACCACGGCGACGTCGCCCGGCCGCATCATCGAAGCGACCATGATCTGCTGGTGCGAATCGAGCTGCGCTCCGCACGGCACGCCGAACAGCGGGAATTTCTGCTGGGCGTCGCGCGCCACGATGGCCGAGGCGCCGAAGCCGAAGAACTCGATCTGGCGCGCCGCCTCGAGGATGGCGATGGCCCGCCCCAGCGCCGGCCGGTCGAGATGATGCCGGGCCCAGTCAAGGCTGGTGATGGTGTAGTCGAAGATCTTTTCCACCACCGCCTCGGGCGGATCGGAGCCGAGCAGCACGGAATGGGTGGCGGGCGTGCCGAGCGCCAGGCTCTGGGCCAGGCGCAGCTTGAACTCCTGGAAGCCGACGCAGCCCAGGGCGACGCAGAACCGGATCACCGTGGGCTGGCTGACCTCGGCGAAGCCGGCGGTCTCGGCCAGGGTGGCGCCGAGCAGGCGCTGCGGGTCGGCGAGGACGAGGTCCGCGACCTTGCGCTCGGACTTGCGCAGCTCGTCGTGGAGCGTGCGCACCACCTCCAGGATGTTCTGGGTCGTGGGCCGGGGCGTCTGGGTCTGGTCGCGCAACATCGCTGGGTCCCGCACGGAAGCAACATTTCTCGCGACGCCAGCCGATCCCCTCCCCCTTGTGGGGAGGGGCAAGGGATGGGGGTCCATCAGGAAAAGGCGAGCCCCATGACAACGACCCCCACCCTTTATCCCTCCCCACAAGGGGGAGGGAAGGCCCAGGCGTCGAGCCTGGATCAACATCGGCCGCGTCTCGCGCCGTCTCGCGCGCTTGGTCGATCGCGCCCTTCTACGCCGCCCGCAGCCGATACTCCACCTGCACGCGCGCCCGCAGCAGCTCGAGCGGCGCAGCCACGGCGGCGCGGGCGTCGATTTCGGCGGGATCGGCGGTGTTGAAGGCGAACAGGCCGTGGTGGTGGGCGATCATCGCCGGAATGCCGCAGCTGGCGCACAGCGCCGCCGCCTCGTCGAGGGTCAGGTTGCCGGCGATGCCGGCCGCGCGCAGCGCCGGCGAGCGGCCGTTGACCGGCAGCAGTGCCAGATGGGACCGCAGCGCCGCGACCTCGGCCGCCTGGCCTTCGAAAGGAATGGTGTCGCCGGAATGGAACAGGCGCAGCCCGTCCCAGTCCAGGCCGTAGCCGAGGAACCGGTGGCGGCCGAGGGCATCGGTCTCCAGCGTCTCGTGCGCCCCCCGCACCGCATGGACGCGCAGGCCCGGCAGCGGCTCGACGGCCATGCCGGCGTCGAGCGGGATCAGCCGGTCCTCGCCGACGCCGATGCGTGTCGTCGCGAGCTCCGCCGATGCGGCCGGAACGGCGAAGCGCAGCGCCGGCAGCCGGGCGGCGAGCGGGGCGAGGGTGGCCGCGTCCAGGTGGTCGGTGTGGTGGTGCGTGCACAGCACCAGGTCGATCGGACCGAGTTCGTCGGGCGTGATCGGCGCCGGCATCATCCGCTCGTGCGGCGTCGCCGTGCCGCGATATTTCAGGGCGAGGGAGTCGGAGAGATAGGGGTCGATCAGGATGCGGTATCCGCCGGCGCGCAGGGCGAAGCCGGCCTGGCCGAGCCAGTACAGGGAGAGGGATGCGGGCGGCAGACCTGCGAAGCGCCCGGCCAGCGGCTCTGCGAAGGGGAGTGTCTCGGTCGCGACGGATGCCATGCTTCCCTCCGAGATTGCCGGGCGTCGCGCGCGTCCTGCGACGCCGCGTCTCGCTACCCGCCCTCGCCTTATCCCTTCGCCACCCTCGCGGCGATCGCCGAGATCTCCTCGAAGCTCGGGCCGGATGTCGGGATGTCGATGTGGAAGACCTCGGCGATCACCTGCGTCCAGCCGTGGATGAAATAGGTCCAGCCGTCCTCGACCTGCAGGTTGCGCTCGGCCTCGAGGCGCAGGGCCTGGTCGAGGAAGACGAGGTCGCCGCGATAGTTGAGATCCCAGGCGATGCCGTTCTCGGGGAAGCGCGCCGCGTCGGTCAGCGGCGAGCCGGGAGCGTCCTTGCCGAGGCCGGTGGCGTTGATGACCAGCGATCCCGGCTTCAGGGCCGCCACGACGGCGTCGTTGTCGGCCGGGCTCGGCGCCAGCACGTAGTCGACCGGCACGCCCGAAGCGAGCTCGGCATGGATGCGGCGGATCTCGTCGAGACGCGGCCCGCTGCGGTTGGAGACGACGATGCGGGAAGGTCGGTCCGGCCCACGCGAGGCCCGCATCATGTGCCAGGTGAGGGCGATGGTGGAGCCGCCGGCGCCGATGGAGAACAGCTCCGCTCCGGTGCGGGCGAAATGGTGCCGGGGCAGGAAGCCGTCGAGGGCGAGGCCCGAGGAGATCGGGTCCTTGGCATGGCAGACCAGGCGCCCGCCCTGCTTCGACAGGCAGCTGGTCTCGCCCATGAACAGCGCGTGGGGATCGACCTCGTCGAACAGGTCGCGGCATGCGTGGTAGAGGTCGATCTTGTGGGTGGTGACCAGGGCGCCGAGCGAGAGCGGATCGGCCTTGATGAAGGCGACGGCCTCGCGGTAGGCGGCGGGCTCGGCATGGAGCGGGAAGTCGATGCCCCTGATCTCGGCGTCATCAAGCCCGAGATGCGCCGCCCAGGCGGGGAAGACCCGCATGATCGAGCTCTTGGCCGTGGTGACGCCGATGAAATAGAGGGTCGGCCGGGTGGCGGGTGCGTAGCGGCTCATGGTCGACGTGTCCCGCGTCACGAGGCTTGCGCAAGGATGGCATCGACCAGCGCCGCCGGCCGGACGCGATAGCTCGCATTGTCGACCGCGGTCCAGCCGCCCCGGCCGTCATCGACGATGCGGCGGCGCATGCCGCCGGCCTTGGCGATGATGTCGTAGTCCTGGCCGGAATCGGCGGGGTAGGCGAAGGTCATCACCAGGTCCTCCGTGCCGACATTGACGGAGCGATGGATCCAGAAGGGCGGCACGTAGCAGAGCGTCCGCGGTCCGATCTCGACGGTGCGGATCTCGCCGGCCGGCGATTCCAGCAGCATCAGGCCGCGGCCGCTCTCGCCATAATACATCTCCGGCCGGTCGGCCCTGGCGTGGATATGGCCGCGGGTGAGGAAATATTCCCGGCCGACCTTGCCGGGCAGCATGCGCGTCACGCCGATGATCATGTCGCCCGCCCGGTCGGACGGCTTGTAGTCGGTGACCTCGTAGACGACGGTATCGCCCATCTCGCGGCGCAGCGCCTCAAAGGCCGCCGCGTCCTCGTAGAGGCCTTCGAGGTCCGCCAGCGTCTTGACATAGCGGTTGGTGGCGCCCCTGAGCTCGCCCCTGGCGACGTCGACGAAGCACAAACCCGGCTCTCGCAGCCCCATCCGATCCTCCGAAAACCCTGCGGGCCCGGCATCGGGCCTGCCCCAATTTTGTAGTATCACTACATTTTCCGGCGCCGGAGATCAAGCGCGTGGCACAGAGTGGGGCAGCAAAGCCGGGTCTTCACGGTCGATTCCGCCATATTGCAGCGCAGCATTTTCACACTTGTATTTCCACTTCAAATTCGTAACGAAAGACCCTCTTGACCGCTCGAAAACTATGTATCTATGCTACAGAAATGGGCTGCGCAGACACGCCCGTGCAATTTGACCTCGAGGAGGAGACGATGACAAAAGCCCTTCCGGCGTGCGCGCTGGCGGCAGCCCTGATGGCCGGCACCTTCGGCATGGCCGCGGCGGCCGACTGCAAGGTCGGCGTCGCCATGTACACGCTGAGCGCGCCCTATTTCGCGGCCCAGGAAGCCGCGGCCGCGGACCAGGCCAAGAAGGCCGGCTGCGAGGTGTCGACGGCCGACGGCCAGAACGACATGGGCAAGCAGATCTCCGACGTCGAGGACATGGTCGCCAAGGGCGTCAACCTGCTGATCCTCAATCCGCGCGACCCCGAAGGCCTGGTCGCCGCCGCCAATGCCGCCACCGCGGCCGGCGTCAAGGTCGTGGTGATGGATTCCAGCATCAACACCAAGGCGAACGTCATCACCCAGGTGCGCTCGTCCAACGACCAGAACGGCTTCCTCGTCGGCCAGTGGCTGGCCAAGAAGATGCAGGGCAAGCCGGCCAAGATCCTCCTGCTCTCCGGATCGCAGGGCAACGAGGTCGGCCGCGACCGGCGCCTCGGCGTGTTCCGCGGCCTGATCGAGGGCCAGCTGGTCAACGAGGGCAAGGGCGGCTTCGAGGTGCTCGGCCAGGGCTGGGGCGGCTGGTCGAACGAAGGCGGCCTGAAGGCGGCCGAGGACCTGCTCCAGGCCCATCCCGACGCCAATGTCGTGCTCGGCGAGAACGATTCGATGGTGCTCGGCGCCATCAAGGCGCTGCAGGCCGCCGGCAAGAGCGACGTGCTCGTCCTTGCCGCCGCCGACGGCCAGAAGGAGGCCCTCGCCCTGATCAAGGAGGGCAAGTACGGCGCCACCGGCCTCAACGACCCCGACCTCGTCGCCCGCACCGCCGTGGATATCGGCCTCAAGGCGCTGAAGGGCGAGCTGCCCGCCGACTTCCCCAAGCTGGAGCTGACCACGCCCGCCGTGATCACTCAGGACAATGTCGACAAGTTCTACCGCAAGGACGCGGTGTTCTGAGGGCATAGCGCTCCGGAGCATTGATCCGGACGCAACGCCGACCATTTCCCCTCCCCCTTGTGGGGAGGGGTTAGGGGCGGGGGTCCATCAGGATAGGGCCCTGCGCTCGTTGCAATGCGCCCTTTGTCAACCGGATCACCCCATCCTGCACGACCCCCACCCTTTATCCCTCCCCGCAAGGGGGAGGGAAGGCGCAGGCGTCGAGCGTATTCTGCGCCGATCCATCTCGCCCACCCGGGAGCATCATGACGGACCTTGCCAGGCTGACGGCGATCACCAAGTCCTTCGGCGGGGTGCACGCGCTGAAGGGCGTGGACTTCGACGTGCGCGGCGGCGAGGTGCATGCGCTGCTGGGCGAGAACGGGGCCGGCAAGTCGACGCTGATGCGGGTGCTGGGCGGGGAGATGCAGCCGAGCAGCGGCGAGGTGACGGTCGGCGGCAAGCCGGTGCATTTCCGCGACCCGCGCGATGCGCGGGCGCAGGGCATCGCGGTCATCCACCAGGAGCTGGCGCTGGCCCCGGACCTGTCGGTGGCCGAGAACATCTTCCTGGGCGAGTTGCCGGGGCTGGTCTCCTGGGGCAGCCTGAAGCGGCGGGCCCGCGCGCTGATCGAGCGGCTCGGCTTCGACATCGATCCCGGCCAGCGGGTCGGCAGCCTGGCGGTGGCCTACCAGCAGGTGGTGGAGATCGCCAAGGCGCTGTCGCGCGAGGTCCGCATCATCGTCTTCGACGAGCCGACCGCCGTGCTGTCGGCCCAGGACGCCGAGCGGCTGCACAAGATCATCGGCACGCTGCGGGCCCAGGGGGTCGGCATCGTCTACATCTCGCACCGGCTCGACGAGGTGTTCAGCCTGTGCGACCGCATGACCGTGATGAAGGACGGCCAGCATGTCGGCACCCTGGCGGTGAAGGACGCCACCATCGAGGGCGTGATCCGCATGATGGTCGGCCGCCCGCTCGCCGCCATGTTCCCGGAGCGCGGCGCGCGCGGGCTCGGCGAGGACCTCGTCGAGGTCAGGGATCTCGAGGCCGGCCGCAAGGTGCGCGGGGTGAGCTTCCGCGTGCGCGCCGGCGAGATCGTCGGCCTCGGCGGCCTGGTCGGCTCCGGCCGAACCGAGGTCGCCCGCCTGATCTTCGGCGCCGACCGCCTCGACGCCGGCTCGATCGCCATCCGCGGCAAGGCGGTGCGCCTGCGCTCGCCGCGCGATGCGGTGCGTGCCGGCGTGGCGCTGGTGCCCGAGGACCGCAAGCACCAGGGCGTCATCCTCGACAAGCCGATCCGCATCAACGCCACCATGGCGCGCCTGTCGGC